>NZ_JBQQBW010000124.1:0-18391 GCF_052245415.1 Streptomyces sp. 8N706
GGGCCACCACGGCGAGTGCGGGCACGATCAGGGCCATCGGGCCCGCGATCAGGGCGAGGACGGCCGTCAGGGCCACCGTGCCGATCAGCGGCCCGGGGGCAGGCGGGGGTCGGTCGGTGGAGAGTCCCCTGCCGGGGTCGGGCGGCGGTCCGTTGGTGGCGAGCCCCCTGCCGGGGGCGGTCTCGCCGTCCGTCACGATCTCCCGGTCCGTGGCGGCCCCCGCATCCGGGGCGGTTGTGCCCGGGGCAGCAGCCCCCATGTCCCTGGCGCCCGCCACGCCGGAGACGGGCCGCCGACGGATGAAGGCCGACGCCACCAGAACCGCCACGCCCACCGCGCCACCGATCAGCCCGGCCTCGTACAGCCGCGCCGGCTCGTACTCCAGGGACACCGTTCCGCCTTCACCGGCCGGTATGAGCCAGGCCTGCTGCCAGCCGTCCAGGCGCAGCGGCGTCAACTCCCTGCCGTCCAGGGTGGCCTTCCAGCCGTCGTTGGCGTTCTCGTACGTCTGGAGGTACGAGGTCCCGCCCGCGCCGACCCGTACCGTGCGGCGGTCGCCGCGCCAGTCCAGCGCCTCGACCGGGCGGCTCTCCGCCGTCACCGCGCGAGGCTCACCCCGGGCCAGAGTGACATCGGTCAGCGCGAGCGGCCCCGCGTCACCGGCCTCCACGCGGTGGCGCCCGGCGGCCAGTCCCAGGCTTCCCTTCCCGGCCTCGCCCGCGCACAGCTCGACAGCGACCGGCCGCCGCTCGGTCAGATCCCGTACGAGACCGGAGGCCTTGGTCGCGTGCAGCGTGCCGTCGACCGCCAGCGGCGGTCCCTCACCGCAGGGCACCGAGAACCTCTCGTCGGGCCCCGGCCGTGGCACCCGCAGATCCTCCAGGGCGGGCACGTACACCTCGCTCAGTCCCACCGGCAGCTGCAACTGCGCGTCCGCGACCGGGTTGTGGACGGTGAGCGGCGCGGTGCGGCTGACGGTGATGTCGAGCCGGTCGGTGCGGATCGGGTCGAAGCGCGCCCGGCCGTCGCGGTCCACGCCTGCCGTCGCCGCCCCGTCCGGGGAGCTGATGAGGACCTCCTCGGGCCGGGTGGACACCCCGCCCGCCGCCGCGAAGACGATTTCACCGATCCTCTTCCTCCCCGGCCAGCGCAGATGGATGACGGGCCGGTCACCGGCGATCCACGCCGTCGTCAGATCGCCGTCCACCAGATTGCGCGGGCTGAGCGAGATGCCGGTACGGCTCGTGGAGTCGGCCGAGGCGGTGATCCGCTTCCGCTGCCCCGGTGCCACCCGGTCCAGCAGCCGGTCCAGCGCGTCGCCGGGCACGGCCAGCGCCTTGGCCGTTACGCGGTAGTCACCGGCGGCCGGGGTGCCGAACTGCCGGTGCAGGCCGACCTCCGCCGAGGCCGGGGAGAGCCCCCCGGGGTCGCTTCCGCGGTGCAGTGAGTACACCTCGGCGGGCGCGTCCGTGCGCTCCGCGTCCCGTGGCAGCGCCAGCAACCGCGTGACCTGCACACCCGGGACCGACACCGCCGAGAAACCGGCTCCGGACAGCCCGGGTCCGGCCTGCTGGGAGGCGAGGATCCGCACGCGCAGCCAACTCGCGTGACCGGCAGGCGCCTTGACGGCCTGCGGGGCGCCGTTGGGCTGCAACGGGCTGTCGGCACTGCCCCGGTCGGTCTCGACGCGGACGAGCGTGGGCGCCGCGCGCATGCCGTCCCCGGGCAGCGGCGTCAGCTGGATCGAGGACGGTACGGCGGTGCGCGCGGAGAAGTCGATCCGCAGCCACTCGCCCTCCGGGCGCCCCGGGCTGCCCTCCGCCCAAGCCGTGTCCGGGTTGCCGTCGAAGGCGTTCACCGGGTCGTACTGCGGCAGATGGAACAGCCAGTTGCCGCTGCTGGAGGCGGTCACCGACCGCGCGCCGCGCAGCACCGCCGTCGTCTGGTGCCCGGTCCCGCGGGCCGGGAGGATCTGCCGTGGCTCCGCCCCCGGGTCCTGGACGCTGCGGGAGTGATTCCGCTCCCGCGCCGTATAGGTGTAGGAGGTGTTGGAGTTGACGAGCCCGAAGCGGGTGTCTGCGCGGCGCAGCCCGTCCGCCACCGCCTGGAGCGCCGGGGTGGCGACGCCGGGGTGGCGGTCGCCGGTCAGTACGGCCGGACGGTCCCTCATCCCCGGGTCGGCGGACAGCTGGAGCAGCGCCTCCGGCCCGCCGCTGACGAGCGCGGTGGCGGCGGCGGGCCGCAGTGCGACGGGGCCTGGCCGTTCGCTCCGCCCCCCGGCCGGCTCGTAGATCTCCACCGCCTGCTGCCGGGGGAAGAGCCCCTGCACCTGGAGCGGGGTGTCGCCGGGGATACGGCCGCCGGTGAGCAGCGGACCGAAGCCGGTGACCCTGCGGAACCCGGATTTCTCCAGGGTGCGTCTCACGGTCTGCGGCGGTACGTAGCCGATCTGGTCCGGGTCGAGATCGTTGCGTACGACGACGGTGCGGAGTCCGGCGCGCGCCAGGAAGTCGCGCAAGCCCGGCACTTCGCCCCCGGACATCAGTGCCTGCTCGACGGCGTCCATCGCGCGGCGCGAGCCCGCGGTGCCGAACGGTACGTAGTCGCGCTGCGCCCACCGGGACTCGGCGAGCACATCCAGCGGCTGGTCGATGGGCGAGCCCCAGGTGTGGATGCCGTGCGCGGTGGCGGGCACGACGAGGGCGCGGTGGTCGTGCGCGTGGGTCTTCAGCCAGGCCGCGGCCCTGCTCCAGTGGCTCGGCAGCTTCTCGAACGCGCCGGGCTGGAGGATGCCGCCGTTGACGTACGGCCAGGCCAGCCCGGGGAGGACCAGCAGCGCGGCGATCGCGGGGGCGAAGCGGCGGCCCGGGAGCGGGCGGGTGCCGCGCCGTTCCGCGGCCACCGCCGTCAGATGGGCCAGCCCCAGGGCCAGCGCCAGGGCGAGGCCCGGCTGGAACTTGTAGATGTTGCGGAAGGGCCTGAGCGTCCCGTCGAGCCAGTCCCGTACGGCGCCGTGGAAGGGGCCGCCGAGCGCACCGCCGTATCCCGCCAGGGTGATGAGGGCGACGGCCAGCAGGGTGAGCAGCAGGCAGCGGCGCTCGGGCAGGTCCCGGCGGGCCAGGCCGCCGAGCCCGAGCGCGGCGGCGAGGGCGGAGGAGAGCACGGTGACGACGGCGCTGACCACGGTCCAGCCCGCGGGCAGCCAGGGTTCGCCGAAGTGCAGATAGGCGACCCAGTTGCCCGCGCCGCGCAGCATCTCGGTCACGGACATCGTGGCGGTGGTGGTGTCCGCCTGCTCGACGTACGGCATGAAGTTCTCGCCGTAGACGCCGAGCAGCAGCAGGGGCACCACCCACCAGGCGGTGGCGAGCAGGACGCCGGGGACCCACCAGGCGATCAGCGTGCGCTTGCGCGGCCCGCCGGGGCGGCTGAGCAGATACAGCCCGACGGGCAGCAGTGAGGCGAGGGTCGAGGCCGCGTTCACTCCGCCCATGAAGGGGATCAGCAGCGCGGAGCGGGCGGCGGCGGTCCGGGGGCTCCGGGTGCGGGAGGTCAGGGGCAGCAGGACCCACGGCAGCAGCGCGCCGGGCAGTGCGGCGGCCGAGGTCGAGCCGATGACGATGGTGAACGTCGGCCACAGCGCGTACGCGGCCGCGCCGAGCAGACGCGTTGCGGGGGTGCCCACGCGCAGCCGCTCGGCCAGCCGCGACGCCCCCCAGAAAGCGGTGGTGACGATGATCGACAGCCAGAGCCGTTCGGCCACCCAGACCGGGACGTGGACGAGGTCCATCAGCGCGTAGTACGGGAGCGTGGGGAAGGCATAGCCGATGTACTGGTCGGCGAGGCCGCCGAAGCCCGCCCGGTCGTGCCACAGCTCACCGAGGTCCCCGAGGAACCGCAGCGGGTCCAGGGGCACACCCAGCTTGGTCTCGAATGTGATCTTCCCCGGTGAGGGGGCGAGGAAGGCCGCGAGAACGGCCGCCCAGAACCAGAACAGCCGGCGGCGCGGTTGTGCGGGCGGCGGTGCGGGGCGGTGCCTCGCGGTGCGTCCGCCCGACCGGGGCCGTCCCGGCTCCCCCGGGGACGGCTCCCCCGGGGACGGCTCCCCCGGGGACGGGGGTTCGGGGTGGGGCAGCAGACTGCTCGAAGTCATGGCGACCGCCGGAGGATGAGGAGGAGGTTCCAGGTGGCGATTTCGCGCAGCCCCGGCACTCGCGTGACCACGTCCGGGAGGAACGGCCAGTAGCGGGAGCGGGCCGCGATCACGCTCACGTCGCTGCGGCCGCGTACGTGCCGGAGGGTGGGGCCGATGTGGATGGGGAAGAGGTTCTCGCCGAGGGTGTGCTTGGCGGTCAGCCCCGTACGCCGTCGGTAGCGCTTCCGTGCCCGGTCGGCGCCGAGATAGTGCCAGGGGGCCGTCTCGTGACCGCCCCAGGGCGAGAGCCAGTTGGTGAACGACACATAGATCAGCCCGCCCGGCCGGGTCACCCGCACCAACTCGCTGAGAAAGGTCGGCGGATCGGCCACATGTTCCAGGACGTTGGAGGAGAAGCACACATCGGCCGCGGCGTCGGCGAGGGGCAGCAGATAGCCGTCGGCGACCACCGCACCCTCGGGAAGCCGCCCCCGCGCGGAGAGTTCGCGCGGGTCGGGCTCGAAGAGATAGCTGTGCGCGCCGCGCCGGCGGAACTCCGCGGTGAAGTGCCCGCTGCCCCCGCCGACATCGACGACGACCCTGCCCGCCAGCGGACCGTAGCGCTCCAACTGGTCGGCGGCGTCCCGAGCGAGCAGCGTGTAGCAGGGGTCGGGTTCGGCCTGTTCGCGCAGGAACGCCCGGAAGAGCGTGAGGGATCTGCGCAGGGAGGGGTCCTTGAGGATGAGCTCCTGCACGGCCGGTCACCGCCCCGGCTGTGCGGCTCCGCCATGGGCCGTATACGCCTCGGCGGCCACGGCCCGGAACTGCCGGACCGTGGCGCTCCAGCGGTAGCGCGAGGCACGCAGAGCGGCGGCCCGCCCGAGGGCGGCCCGCCGCTCCGCGCTGAGCGCGAGGGTGCACCAGGCGGCGGCGAACGAGCTCTCACCGCGCGCCAGCAGCCCCGTCACCCCGGCCTCGACGGAGTCCCGCAGACCGGGGATGTCGAAGCCGACGGCCGGAGTCGCACGGGCCGCCGCCTCGGTGACCACCAGGCCCCACCCCTCGACGAGGGAGGGGTGGAGCAGCAGCCACGCCTCGCACAGCAGCCGGTGCTTCTCCGCCTCGGAGACCCGGCCGGTGAACACCACACCTGGCCCGGCCAGGGCCTCGAGCCGCTGCCGCTCGGGCCCGTCGCCGACGACGACGAGCCGCCCGCCGGTGACCGGGCGGACCCGTTCCCACAGCCGGAGCAGCAGATCGATCCGTTTGTACTCCACCAGCCGCCCCATGGCCAGGAACAGCGGCTCCGGGGACTTCGGACGGAGCGGGCCCGGCTCCTCGACGCCGTTGTGGACGACTCTGATCCGGTCCCGGGGAACACCGATGGCGTGTAACGCGGAGGCGGTGGAGCCGGAGACGGCGACCATGAGATTGCCGCGGTGGGTGCCGGCCAGGGCCCAGTGCTCCAGCCTGCGGCCGAGGCGGGCGGCGGGGCGGGGGTACCGCATCCCCCACAGGTCGGTGTGGACATGATTGACCAGGCACAGCGTGGGGCCGCGGTGCCAGAGCGGGGCGAGGTAGGGCATGCCGTTGCAGACCTCGACGAGCAGGTCGCAGTCGCCGACCTGCCGCGCGAACGCCCGCTTGGCGCGCAGGAAGTGGCCCGCGTCGCCGCCCGCGGAGACCACGCGGTAGTCGCGGTACGCGGCGGGTCCGCCGCACAGGAGCGTGACCTGGTGACCGTACGAGGTGAGGCCTTCGGCGATACGGTCGATCAGCAGTTCGGAGCCGCCTGCCGCGGGGTTGCCCAGGTCGCGACGGGCGAGGAAGACGACACGGCGGGGGAGGGGGGACGGGGAGGAGACGGCGGGGACGGGAGCGGCGGGCCGTACGAGTGTGGGGTTCCCCGGGCCGGAGGCCAGGGGAGGTACGTGCTGGGGCATATGAGCTCCAACTCGTCTCAGGGTGCGGAACCGATGGGGGGTGGGTGACGCGCTGCCGTCCGCGCAGGGTGACGTCCGGGGGGTGGTGGGCGGCAGGTGGCGTGGGGTGGATAGTTTTCGCCCCTCTGTTCGGTCCGGCTACTCACCGGGATGACAATTTCCGGCCCCGCGTGAGCTGACGAGTCATCATTTCGGTGTGTGTTCATTCCGGGCGGACGGGGCCCACGCCGCACCACGCGTCCGTCCTCCGCACCACGCGTCCTTGCCGGGCGGAGACGGGTGGGCTCTGGCCGGGCATGGACGGGGCGCATGCATGCGGGGCGGGACGACGCGTACGGCGACGGCAGCCCGGCTGCGGCGGTCGGGTCGCGTACCGGCGTTGTCAGGCCCCCGGCTCCCCGTGGACGACGCCCGCGGTGCCGTCGGCCGGGGGCGGTGACGTTCGGGTTCCGGATGGACGGCGGCGGCGGACCAGCAGGGCCGCCCCGGCCGCGGTGAACGCGGCGCCCGCGGCGCTGCCACCCAACGGCACCGTCCGGTCGAGGAGTTCGAGCCTGCCGCTGTCCGCGGACGCCAGATCCACCTGTGTGCGCTGGGTCGCGTCGGTGAACTCCAGCCTGCCGCTCCGCAGCAGGGTGACCGCGTCGCGTCTGCCGCCGGGCGCGCGCAGCGTCTTCCTCGGCGCGATCACCGCGTTGATGATCCGGCCGGTGCGCCGGTCGGCGACCAGCTCGATGCCGGTGTTGGCGTACCACTCCTCGGCCAGGACCTGCCCCCGCCCCGGACGGCCGACCAGCAGCCCCGGCACCTGACGGCTGCCGGTCCTGGTCGGCTTCACGGTCCCGGTGAAGCGATAGCCCTCGTACCCCTGGACCTTCGTGGTGCCCGCGAACCGGAGGGGAACGGTGGCGCCCAGCGTGCTGTCCCACCAGCTGTAGCCGCGCTTCTGCAGATCGAAGGGGAACTTCAGGTACGCCTCGCCGCCGAAGGCCGGGCTCTCCTCGCAGCAGTGCACCGGCAGATTGGTACGGCGGTCGGTGACCCACCGCTCGGTCGTCCACTGGAGCGATCTGCGCGGATCTTTCAGCGGCAGTGTCCGCGGGGTGTCGATGGCCGTGGAGACGTCCCACACCGCCCTGCCGCTGCGCTCGCTGTCGGCGACATCGCCCAGCACCCGGCGGGTGACCGTGATCCTCTGGTTGTCCTTCACGGCCAGGGCGTCCACGTCGAAGTAACTGCCCCGGCCGGTGAAGACCGTGGTCACGTCCACATCGATGGGGGTACGTTCCGCGCGCGGCCCGACGTACCGGACCAGCAGCGCGGAGAGGACCAGCAGGAAGACCCCCGCTCCCAGGAGGAGCAGGGGCAGCACCGGCGGGGGCGGCCGTAAGCGTCCTGGTGAGGGGCGGTCGCCGGGTGAGGAGGAACGGCGCATACGGCACTCCTGGGGGGCGGGGGTGTTCCGAGCGTGCGCGTTCAGCCGCGGGGAGCCGGGCCCGCGGCGTCGCGCCGGCCGGCCACCCCGGAGGGGCTATGGCCGGGAACCGTAGGCCGACACTTGACGGAGTGTCAATGCTGCTCTCACACTGGCGACCACCGGGCCGGGCCGGTGCGCTGGACGTCCTCCCTCACCGAGCAGAGAGGCTCGCCGTCCCATGCACAGATTGCTCGCCGCCGCCCTGACCTGTGTGGCCGCCGCGGCCCTGGCCGCAGGGGCGGCTGCCGGAATCGTCGCCGCCCTGGACGCCACCCCGGAACAGCCGAACGTGCCGCTCGTGTCCTTCCCGGACGCGCCGCCGTCCCCGGGGCGGTGAACGACCGTGGCCGCGCGTTCGGCCTGGCAGGACGTACCACGATTACGCGTCCGGCAGTTCGCCTCCCTCGCCATGAAAGAAGTCCCCGAGCTGGCCCAGGACATCCTGCGCGAAATCCGCCGCGAGTACCCCGGGCTCCCTCTCGTCGTCGACGAATCCGGCGAGCCGATGGCCCTGGTGGGCATCCGGCGGGCGCTGGAGCACTTCGTCGAACACCTGGCCCGCGGACGCGGAGGGCCGAGCGTCCACCCCGAGGTCTTCCAGGACTTCGGGCGCGGAGAGGTGCTCCAGGGCCGCAGCCTCGACTCCCTGCAGGCGATCTACCGCCTGGGCGTACGGCTGGCCTGGCGCCGCCTCGCCGAGATCGGACAGGAGGCCGAGATCCCGCCGCCCGCCATGTACGAACTCGTCGAGTCCGGCTTCGAATACCTCGACGGGCTCGTCGCCCAGTCCGTACGCGGCCACGCCGAGGCCTTCGCGCGGCAGGCGGGCGAGCGGCTGCGGCTCCAGCGCCGTCTCATGGAGCTGCTGTTCTCCGAGCACCGCGCCGACCCCACCGACGCCCTCACCGAACGCGCCGCCAGGATCGGCTGGCGGCTGCCCTCCCAGGTCGCCGTGGCGGTGCTGCTGCGCCCCGCCCGGGAGGCCGTCGCCCCGGCCGTGGGCCCGGACGTGCTCCTGGACATGGAGTTGGAACAGCCGCGCATGGTCGTACCGGAGCCGGACGCGGCCGGCCGGGCGGAGCTGCTGCGCCGTGCGATGACGGGATGGTCGGGTGCGATCGGGCCGCCGGTGCCGCCGGCCGAGGCCGCCAAGTCCTTGCGCTGGGCCGCGACCGCGGTGCGGTTGATGGACCGCGGTCTGCTGCCGTCGGGGCAGGTGCTGCACTGCACCGAGCACACCGAGGCGCTGGTGCTGCTGCCTCCGGAGGAGCTGATCGAGGACCTTTCGCGCCGCCGTCTCGCGCCGCTCGCCGCACGCGGTCCCGCGCACGGCCGCCGGCTCGCCGAGACGCTGCTGGCCTGGCTGGAGACGAGGGGCGGCGCGCCGGAGGTCGCCGCCCGGCTGGGGGTGCACCCGCAGACCGTCCGCTACCGGCTGCGGCAGATCCGGGAGCTCTGGGGCGACGATGTGGACGATCCGGACCGCCGCTTCGAACTGGAGCTGGTGTTACGGGCACAGCGGCTGCGCGGAGAGCTGGCGGAACCGGAAGGGTAGCCGCGGCCCGGAGTGACAGGCGGAAAACGGGTCGTAGAGCCGAATCGGAAGCGGAAGCGGAGGGAACGGCGGAACCGGAGCAATAGGATCCGCCGGTGCCCGCGACGGGCGTCGGAACTTCGGCATCCGGTCCCTGCCGTTGGGGGTATCGGTCCGCATCTGTCGGCGTTTCCGTCATCCCGGCGCGCGGGCCGACACGGAATCCTCACAGGATGCCACTTCATTCGTTACCGGCGGGCACATAACCTGCGGGCGCCATGGATTACTGCTCCTTCTGCCAACGGCACCTCAACGGCGCGCTGTCCTGCCCCGGGTGTGGCGCGTCCATCGAGGACCTCGCGCCACGCCGCGAGGCGCCCGCGGCCGAGGAGGAGCCCGCGCGGAACGAGCCCTCCGAACCGGCGGGGCGGCGGGCCGAACGCCTGGCCGCCCGGGACCGCCGTGCCGGGCGCGGCGGCCACCGCGGCCGGCGAGAACGCCCCTCGCGGGGCCGCCGGGGGCGGCGCGGCCGGGGCCGCCGGGTCGCGGGCGTCGCCGCGGTGCTCGGGCTCGCGCTGGTGGTGCTGACCGTGGCCGAGGTCGCCACCGAGGGAAGCCTTCCGACCCCCTGGGGCAACGACTCCGCCGCGAATGTGTCGGAGGACCCGGCACGCAGCCGGAAACCGAGCGCGCCGGGCGGTTCCGCCGACGCGTCACCGACCTCCGACGGCGGCGGGCCCAGCGCCGACCCCTCGGAGAGTGCGAGCTCCAAGGACAGCGAAGAGAAGGCCGAGCGGAAGAAGAAAGGTGAGAGCAGCGGCCCGCCCAGCTCCCGGGACACCCCTTCGGCGAACCGCAGCACCCCCGCCTCCGACCCCGCGACGCAGGCGCCTCCGCCGCCGCCGAAGTCCTCGGCACCACCGGCCCCGGCCCCGTCGTCCACGAAACCCCCGCCCCCGCCCCCGCCCGAACCGCGCCCCACCTGCACCCGCTTCCTGTGGTGGTGCAGCTAGGGCGTGTTTCAGACGTAGCGCCGAGGGCGCCGTCCCTGTGCTCGGGCCGCGAAGGGTGCGGAACGCTCCGGTGGAGAGTCCCGCAAGGGCCTCCCGGGCGGAAGAAGTGCCCGGCGGTGCGGTCAGGTGCCCTCGGCGCCGAGCATCCGGCGGAGCAGGTCGCGCAGCATGGTCCGCTCCTCGGCGGACAGCTCCGCGAGCGGCTCCCTGGCGAAGTCCAGCGCGTCGCGCAGCCGGGAGGCTGTCGCCCGGCCCTCGTCCGTCGGCGCGGCCAGCTTTACCCGGCGGTCGGCAGGGTCCGGCCGGCGCTCGACGAGACCGCGGGCCTCCAGCCGGTCGACGATACCGGTGACATTCGAGGGCTCGCACTTGAGCCTCTGAGCTATCCGGCGCATGGGCATCGGCTCCTGGGAGAGGAGTCCCAGCACCCGCGCCTGGGAGCCGGTGAGGGCGTACTCGGCCGCGGCTTCCTCGTACTCGTCGTGGTAGCGGGCCATGACGGTGCCGATGAGCTCGACGACCTCGCGGGTCAGGGGGTCGGGGCGAGTGGCCATGGCGGCCAGGTTACCGGTTTACTTGACAACCTAAAACATCTAGGCGCATGGTTGTTTATGTTCCTGAAGCATTGCCCTCAGCGAAGCTGGGGCAGAAGGAGGCGTCCGCCCCATGTCCGAACTGCCGAAGACCGGCCGTGAATGGCACCTCGTCGCACGCCCGCACGGCTGGCCGAAGCCGGAGGACTTCGCCCTCCGCGAGGCCGCGATCCCCGAGCCCGGCCCCGGCCAGATCCTGGTCCGTAACACCCATATGTCCGTGGACCCGTACATGCGCGGCCGGATGAACGACGTGAAGTCGTACGTGCCGCCCTTCCCGCTGGACGGGCCGATGGACGGGGGTGCGATCGGACGGGTCCTGGCCTCGAACGCCGAGGGCATCCAGCCCGGCGACCACGTGCTGCACGGCCTCGGCTGGCGGGAGTACGCCGTCGTCGACGGCGCCCACGCCGCGAAGGCCGACCCGGATCTGGCCCCGCTCAGCGCCTACCTCGGCGTACTCGGCATGCCCGGCCTCACCGCCTACTCCGGTCTGCTGGAGGTCGCCTCTTTCGAGGAGGGCGACGCGGTGTTCGTCTCCGGCGCCGCGGGCGCGGTCGGCAGCCAGGTCGGCCAGATCGCCAGGCTGAAGGGGGCCTCGCGGGTCATCGGCAGCGCGGGCTCCGCCGACAAGGTCAAGCTGCTCGTGGAGGAGTACGGCTTCGACGCCGCCTTCAACTACAAGGACGGCCCGGTGGCCGAGCAGCTCAAGGAAGCCGCCCCCGACGGCATCGACGTCTACTTCGACAACGTCGGCGGCGAGCACCTCGAGGCGGCGATCAGCTCCCTCAAGGTGCACGGCCGTATCACCGTCTGCGGCATGATCGCGCAGTACAACGCGACCGAGCCGACCCCCGCGCCGCGCAACCTCGCGCTGGTCATCGGCAAGCGGCTCCGGATGCAGGGCATGCTCGTGAATGACCACGCGGCGCTCCGGCCGCGGTTCATCGAAGAGGTGTCCGCCTGGATCCGCTCCGGGGAGCTGAAGTACCGCGAGACCGTCGTCGAGGGCATCGAGAACGGCGTCGAGGCCTTCCTCGGAATGCTTCGCGGCGAGAACACCGGAAAGATGATCGTCGCTCTCGGCGACTGACCCTTCGCGGCACACCGTTGGGCTCGTACCCCCGGCCGTCGCGGCCGGGGGTACGAGCCGCGGTACGCGTCGTATACGGCACTCCTGTCGGTGCGGCGGGGCGTTCGTACGGCACCGCTCCGGGGACAGCGTCGGTCGGTGGGTGGCGCTCGTTACGGCACCGCCTTCGAGGTCACGCGCTTTCTCACGCGCTTCGTACACGCACGAGTTCGGACACGCACGCGAGCTCGTAGCGCCCGCTCCCGGCGAGCCCGCAGCCCGCTCCCCGCTTCCCCGCAGAGCCGCGTGGCACCCTGCGGGCATACGGCCGGCCGCCCGGAGTGGGCGACCGGCCTCTCCGTGGGCTGAGCCCCGCCCCTGGGAGACCGGCGGAGCTCAGTAACCGTAGCCCCCGGAGGTGTCCCCGTCCGAGGGGCTTCCGGTGCCGCCCACGGTGATCTGGGTCTTCATGCCCAGCCCGGTGTGGTTGTCGACGGGGCAGGTGACCTGGTAGGTGCCCTTCTTCAGCGTCACCTTCAGCGTCGTGGACTGCCCGGGCCCGACCGTCGTGCTGCGCTGGCCCTCGCCCTGTCCCCGGACCTCCATGGCGTGCGGGTGGTGCCCGTCGTTCGCGGCGACGAAGGTGTAGGTGCCTGCCGTGAACGTCTTCGTGGCCATCTGGAAGCGGTAGTCGGTCATCTTCACGTCCACCCGCGTCGTCTTCGGCTGGCCGCTCATGGGGGGCGTCGACGTCGTGGATCCACCGCCACCGCTGGACCCACCGCCTCCGCAGGCGGCGAGCACGCCCGCCATCACTCCGGCGGCGATACCCGCGCCGAGGCTCCTTCTGACGGTCACGATCCTCGCCATGGCTCGGCCCTCCGGCCCTCCGGACTTCACGGCATTCCCGGTCCTGCACTGGATACGGGAGAGCCGCCCTACGGGATTGGCCGGACGGAGGAGAATGGGGGGAGGTGCCGGTCATGACCCCGTACGTCCCCCGCCGTGCCCGCCGGGCAATCCCCTCGGTGGCCCCGTCCGTATCCAGGGATATGAGGATGGGGCTTCCCCTCGGGCGTGCCGCGGACGAGACGCTGCTGGCGGGCCTCACGACCGGCGACCCCGAGATCGCCGTCGCGTTCGTGCGCCGCTTCCAGCGCACGGTCTACGGTGTCGCGATCGCCGTCGTCAGCGACCCCCAGCTCGCCGAGGACATCGCCCAGCAGACCTTCGAACGCGCTTGGCGGCACGCGCAGATGTACGACTCCCGGCGCGGGTCGGTCAAGACATGGCTGACGGTCATCGCCCACAATCTGGCGATCGACACGGTCCGTACCCGTAAGCCCACCCCCGTCGCCCCCGAGGATCTCGACTCCCTCCTCGACATCGTGAGCGACACACCCGAGAACCGGGCCGTCGCCGACGAGACGGCGGCGCGGATACGGGCGGCGGTGGCGCGGCTGCCGCGGGAGCAGGCACGGGCCTTGGTGATGGCGGGGATCTACGGGATGACCGCCCGGCAGGTGGCGGATTTCGAGCGGATTCCGGTCGGCACGGCCAAGACGCGTATCCGAGCCGCGATGGCGAAGCTGCGCACAGCTCTCGGCGCCGGGCAGCTCGGGGCGGGGACGCCCGGTGCCGGGCCGGACGGCGTCGCCGGGGCATCGAAGCGAGACGATCATGAGTGACCTGACCTGCGAAGAGCTGAGGCATCTCGGCGCCGAGCTGGCGCTGGGCATCCTCCCCGGCCAGGAGCGGGCCGCTGTGATCGCCCACCTGGACCGGTGTGCCGGCTGCCGGGAGCAGATCGAGCAGCTGACGCTCGCGGGCGACGGCCTGCTGAGCCTGCTGCCGGGCAGCGAGCCGCCCGTCGGGTTCGAGAAGCGTGTCCTCACCCGCCTGGGGCTGTCCGGCCGGGGGTCCGGCCGGGGCGTCTCCGGACGGTCCGGACGGCGGGCCTCCGCCGAGGCGCCGCCCACCCACCGGCCGCCGGGCGGGGCGCGGCTCCCGCACCGGCCTCCCCGTGGGGCACCGTCCCCCCAGCGGCCTTCCGATGAGCAACGTGCCCGCGGGCGCTCCGGCGAGGCACCGGCCCCGTCCCGGTCCTCGGGCGAGGACGTACCGCCGTACCGGTCCTCGGACGAGGTACCGCCCGTCCATCGGCACCGCCGGCCCCGGCGGCGCAGGTTCCGGGCGGCGGTGGCCGCGGCGATCATGGCGATCGCGTTCGGCTTCGGCGGCTGGGCCGTGGGCACCGCCCTCCAGGACGACCCCGCGCAGCCGTCCGCCACCTCCCGGGCCACGGTGATGAGGGCCGACTTCACCGCCGGTGACCAGCACGCCGGGCAGGTCTTCGCCCACCCGGACCCGGGGGGCTGGGTCTACATGTCCATCGACCTCGACTCCTACCCGGCGGAGGGCAAGGTCTCCTGTCAGCTCGTCCGCACCGACGGCAGCACCGTCCCCGTCGGCTCGTTCACGCTGAAGGGCTACGAGGCCTACCACGGCTACTGGGGCGCCCCCGCTCGGGTCGACCCCTCCACCCTTGCGGGCGCTCGTCTGGTCGGAGCGGACGGCGCCGTCCTCGCCACCGCCCGCTTCGACTGATCCGGCCGACGGCGTCCGACCGGCATGCGGTGACCGGCCCCGGTCGCCGGCATCCGCCCGGCGTGCGGCGATGACCGGACCGATAGGCTGAGCCCATGCGTGATCTTCGGGCGGGGTTCGGCTACTTGGTGAAGGGCCAGCGCTGGGCGGCCGCACACGGCCGGTGGTGGGCCTTCGGGCTGCTGCCCGCCCTCGTCACCCTGGTGCTGTACGGCGCGGCGCTCGTCGGACTCGGGTTCTGGGCCGACGATCTGACGGCCTGGGCCACGCCCTTCGCCGACGACTGGGGCTCGCCCTGGCAGGTCCTCTTCCGCGGCTTCCTCGTCGTCCTGCTGTTCGCCGCCGTGCTGCTGTTCGCCGTCCTCGCCTTCACCGCCCTGACCCTGCTGATCGGGCAGCCCTTCTACGAGTCGCTCTCCGAGAAGGTCGACCTCTCCGAGGACGGCACCGCGCCCGAGTCCGGACTCCCGTTCTGGCGCGAGCTGTTGATCTCCGCCCGGGAGAGCCTGTCCGTCCTGGTGAGGGTGGCTCTCTACGGGATGCTGCTCTTCGCGCTGGGCTTCGTCCCGCTCATCGGGCAGACACTGGTACCCGCACTCGGCTTCTGTGTCTCCGGCTTCTTCCTGACCGCGGAGCTCACCGCCATCGCCCTCCAGCGCCGCGGCATGCGTCTGAGGCAGCGCCTCGGCCTGCTCCGCGGACGCCGGACGCTGGCCCTCGGCTTCGGCGTACCGCTCGTGCTGCTCTTCCTTGTGCCCCTGGTGGCGGTCTTCCTGATGCCGGGCGCGGTCGCCGGAGCGACGCTGATGGCGCGGGACCTGGTGGCGCCGGAGAGCGGACAGGACGGCGAGGACGGCGAAAACGAGCAGGACGGCGTACGGGTCGCCCTGTTCAAGAGCGGTCAGGACGCGGCACCCGGCGCGTGAGCCAGGCGCCGCGCCCCGCCATCCCTCAGGCGGCGCTCTGTCCGGCGCTCAGTGCGGCAGGGTGCCGGTGCCGTCAGCGTGACGGCCGCACGCACCTGCGCGCCCGTGCACGACCGTCCGGGGGCGTAGGACAACGGCGCCGGAGCCGGGCCGGAGCCGGGAGCCGGAGCAGTCGGCGCTAAGTGACCGGCTGCTCCGCCGTGATCGCGCGGTATGCCATCTCCGCCAGCCGCCTCTGACCGTTCCTGCTCGGGTGGAACCAGTCCCAGGTGCTCAGCTGCTCACCGGTGAAGAGGTAGCCGAAGACCGCCCCTCCGTCGTACCGGCACAGCGGGTCCTTGCCGCAGACGTCCTTCAGCGCGGTGTTGTACCCGACCACCCGGTCGTACACCTGCTGCCGCCGCGCCGTCGCCGCCTGGTCCATCGCATCCGGCTCGCTCAGCATCGAGGAGCAGATCCCCAGCCTCCAGACCTGCTTGCCCAGCGGATTCCGCCGGCCCTCGGACCACAGCCTCTTCAGGTCCGGGATGCTGGTCACATACACCTGTGTCTTGGGCAGGGCGCGCCGCAGGGTCCTCAGCGACGACGCGAAGTCCGAGCGGAAGGTGGCGACCGGGGTCATCAGGGCGGTGCTGTCGCGGCAGGCGTCGTTCGCGCCCAGCATCACGGTCACCAGCTCCGGCCTGTGCGCGACAGCCGCGGTCACCTGTCGGGGCAGGTCGGCCATCCGCGCTCCGCTGTGCGCGTAGTTCCAGCTGCGACCCTCAGGCTTCTTCAACAGCCGCTGCGCCAGGCTCCGGACCCGCGGGTCCGTGCCCGTGGCCCAGGAGGCCTCGGGGCAGTCGGCGAGGACGAGGCAGGCGTCGAAGCCCCGGGTGATCGAGTCGCCGAGCGCCGCGATGGAGCGGGGGCTGGTGTCCCAGACGGGGGTGGGCTTGGGGCGGGGGCTCCCGGTGGCGCGGTGCCTGCCACCGGAGGAGTCGTCACCGCTGTCACAGCCGGTGAGCCCGGTGAGCACGGCCACCGCGGTGAGTGCGGCGGCCGCGGCCCCGGTACGCGTCCGGCCGGCGCGGCTCCGGTTTCCGCGTCGGTAGGTGTCCCGCATCCCAGCTCCCCTCGAGCGGTCGGCCGCTTCCTCCCGCTTTCCTCCCAGGGGGACGTATTGGGCCGCTCGGGCGTTCCCCGTTCGGAGGTTTCGTGCCGTCCCCGCGAGTGAATGCTTCGCGGATATCCCTCCGGGACCGACGGTACGTCACCCCTCGGGCCGTGCCGCACGGTAGCTTTTCCCCGTGGCAGTCGGTCTGCTGCGCCTTGGGGCAGTGGCCTGACGGTCAGTCGACCCAGCTGAGCGTGTGTACCTCGGGAACCGTTGCATTACATCACGTCACATACTGCCCCTTTTGCTGAGATTTACTCCCCATGGTGTTTACTGCACGTAACCTCGGGAGTTGGTACGGAAGTGACTTTTCGGGCAGAATGTCAGGTGTTGTCCTGAACGCGACCGGTACAGGCACGAGGCCGCTGGGGAAGGCGAACCTCGTCCCACACTGGAGGTCCGGGTGACGACACGTGGAGTTCTGTACGTGCACTCCGCACCGCGCGCGCTGTGCCCGCACGTCGAATGGGCTGTCGCGGGCGTGCTCGGCGTGCGCGTCAATCTGGACTGGATCAGACAGCCCGCCTCGCCCGGGACCTGGCGTGCCGAGTTCTCCTGGCAGGGCGAGCCGGGCACCGCGTCCAAACTGGCGTCCGCGCTGCGCGGCTGGCATCTGCTCCGCTTCGAGGTGACCGCCGAGCCCTGCCCGACAGCCGAGGGCGAGCGGTACAGCTCCACCCCTGAGCTGGGCATCTTCCATGCCGTCACCGGCATTCACGGCGACATCCTCATCCCCGAGGACCGGCTGCGCGCCGCGCTGCTCCGGGCGGGCCGCGGCGAGACCGAGCTCGAGACGGAGATCGCCAAGCTGCTCGGCAAGCCGTGGGACGACGAGCTGGAGCCGTTCCGTTACGCGGGTGAGGGCGCGCCGGTCCGCTGGCTGCACCAGGTGGTCTGAACGTCGTCTCCGCGGTCTTGGCTCCGGGCGGTCTCCAGGCCGTAGCGTGCCGATATGGCTGACAACACCTCAGTAGCAGTGCTGGGCACCGGCATCATGGGTGCGGCGATGGCTCGTAGCCTCTGCCGCGCCGGGCTGGACGTACGGGTCTGGAACCGTACCCGCGACAAGGCCGAGCCGCTCGCCGCCGACGGGGCCCGTATCGCGGACGATCCGGCCGCGGCCGTCGAGGGCGCCGATGTCGTTCTGACCATGGTTCACGACGGGCGGGCGGCGCTGGACACGGTGCGGTCCGCCGCCTCCGCCCTGGCCTCCGGGACCGTATGGGCCCAGACCACGACGGCGGGACTCGACGCGCTCGAACCGCTCGCCGCCTTCGCGGCCGAGCACGATGTGGTGTTCGTCGACGCCCCGGTCCTCGGGACCCGGCAGCCCGCCGAGAACGGGCAGTTGACCGTACTGGCCGCCGGGCCGGAGGAGGCCCGTCCCGCCCTGGCGCCGGTCTTCGGCGCGATCGGCAGCCGTACCGTCTGGATCGCCGACGACGGTGCGAGCGGCGCGGCGACCCGGCTCAAGCTGGTCTGCAACAGCTGGGTGCTGGCCCTCAACAACGCCACCGCGGAGGCCTTGGCCCTCGCCGAGGGTCTGGGCGTCGAACCGCAGGCCTTCCTCGAGGCCGTCGAGGGAGGCGCGTTGGACTGCGGATACCTTCGCGCCAAGGCGGCGGCCATCATGAGCGGCGACTACACGCCGAACTTCACCGTCGCCACAGCAGTGAAGGACGCCCGCCTCATCGTGGAGGCGGGCGAGCGGGCCGGTGTACGGATGGACCTGGCGGCCGCCGGTGCCGAGCGGCTCGGCCGGGCCGAGCGGTCGGGCCACGGCGACGAGGACATGGCGGCGAGCTACTTCGCCGGATTCACCCGGGAGGACTGAGAACCCGCGCCCTCGCGGGGGCTCCCCCGGCCCGGCCCCTCCTCGGCCGGCATGGGTCACGCTGCCGCCCCGTGCCCGTGCACACAGACGCCGATGACCGG
>NZ_JBQQBW010000125.1:0-18321 GCF_052245415.1 Streptomyces sp. 8N706
GTCCTGGGCCGGCATCGCCGGCATCCTCGCCACCTTCGACACCGAACTCACCGACCTCCACCCACCCGAACTCGTCCACGCATGCCGCCGCCTCACACACCGATGGGCCACTATTGCCGACACCGAGAACCTCGGCCCTTCTCATACATGACCAGTTGTGACAGTTCTGCGAACTACCGGATCGGTGTCGAAGATCCGCAGGTCACGATTCGCATAACGCCTCCCAAAAGTAACCCTGGTTTTGGGAGAGTTCGGCGAGGTTTGGGCGGCATGCAACTCGGACCGGCCGAGGCCGCGGCCGCGGTCGAACGCCAACCCTGCCCGCAGTGCGGCGTGCCCGCCGGCAGCGCCTGCCGCACCCGCGCCGGGAAGACCGCCGCGCCAGCAGTGGCAGGTTTCTCCCGTATCCCGGCGGTCCACCCCCTGGAGACGGTGAGGTTCGCCGATGGCACCGAGGCACAGCCCCTGATCGAGGCGCTGGAGATTCTGCGGGAGTTGAACGCCACCGGCGCCCGCAACACCTCCGGACAAGGCGCCGACGCTGTTCGTGCCGACCCGGTGGCAGGGCTACCTCCGGACGACCAGCGCGAGCTCACCGAGGACGAGCTGAATGACCTTCTCAGTGGCGACAAGCGGGACGCGGGATGGGACTCGGACGGCGACTACGAGTGGGTCCGGTGAACGTGCCAGGCGCTCCGAGTAGGGCGTCGCGCTTCCCGATCGGGTGCCTTCCATGGGCGGTGTGACTGCGTGAGGGCCATTGCTGCTTGGGCTGCGGTCGGCGTTCAGGGAGAGGGGAAGTCGTCTCGGTCCAGGGCATAGACGGTGCAGGGGCGGTCGAGGACGGTGTCTTCGCGTAGGGGCGTGAATCCGAGGCGCTGGGCGACGGCAGATGAGGCAGTGTTCCCGTGGTGGATCATGGCGGTGATCTGTTTGAGCCCCAGCGGGCCGAAGCCCCACGTGAGAACGGCTTGGGCTGCTTCCGTGGCGTAGCCCCTGCCCCAGTGCGTGCGGGCGAAGGTCCAGCCGATCTCAGTCTCGCCGAACTGCTCCCACCAGTTCAGGCCGCAGCGTCCGATCGCCTCGCCGGTGCCTCTCAGTTCGACGGCGCACAGTCCGTGGCCCCGCTGGGTCCACTGTTGGTGGACGTCGCGCAGGCGCGCGGCGGCTTGCTGGTGGGTGTAGCTGCCGACGAACCGGTTGACCTCGTTGTCAGCGTGGAGGTGCACCCACCAGTCGGTGTCGGTGTCGGTGAGCGGGCGCAGTCGGAGGCGTTTCGTGGTGATCACTGTCGTTCAGTCCTTGCTGTACACGGGGTGTCAGTGACTGTGCGCTACTTGGTCGGCAACGGCTGAGCCTGTGCCGCGGGCATCTTGTCTGTCCCGCGTCGGTGGATGACGGCGTGTGCCGCCTCCGCCGCCACGATGGCGAGCGCGATGAACACCGCGCCGACGGCGCCGAGCCAGTGGGCGCCGAACCATGCCATCCCGGCCTGCCCGACCAGGGGCGCAGCCGAGACACCAACGTAGCCCGTGGCCGAGGCGAGGCCGGTGAGTAGGGGTGTCGCCGTCGGCATGGCGGTAATCAGGCGATGGGTCTGAGGTGCCAGAAGTCCCCATCCGCAGAGGCCCCATACGAGGAGTGCCGCGACGGTGGAGGGCAGGTGTGCGCTCGTCCAGGGCAGCAGCGCGAAGTTGACCGCGGCCACGGTGATCGCGGTATTGATGATGCGGCGACCGCCGAAGCGGTCGATCAGACCGCCCGAGGCGAGTGTTCCGACGGTGGCGGCCAGGCCCCACACGAACAGCAGGGCGGCGAGGGTGGTGCCGCTGCCGCCGGTGGCCCGGTCGAGGCTTTCGCCAATGAAGGAGTAGACGGTGTACAGGCCGGTGTAGACGAGGAGGGTGGTCAGCAGGGTCAGGCCGATGCGACGGTCGGCCAGCGGGGCGAGGCGCGTGCGCAGCGGGACCGCCGGGGGTGTGGGGATTGCGGGCAGGAGCAGGGCGATACCCACGGCGGCCAGCGTTCCGAGCGCGGAGACGAACAACATGGTGGCGCGCCAGTTGCCGGTGAGGCTGCCGATCGCCGTGCCGATGGGTGCACCGAGTGCGGTCGCGGCGCTGAGGCCGGTCATGACGGTGGCGATGGCGCGGCCGCGACGCTCCGGTGGTGCGAGCGCGGCAGCTGCGGCGACGGCGGCGGGGGTGACCATGGCGCCGCCGAGCCCGGCGAGCGCCCGCGAGCCCAGGGCCACGCCGAAGACGGGGACGAAGGCTGTCACGAGGTTGCCCGCGGTGAAGATCGCAAACCCGGAGAGAAACAGCGTGCGGCGCGGCCAGCGTGTGGTGAGCGCCGCCATGACGGGACCGAGGACGGCGTAGGTGAAGGCGTAGGCGGTGAGCAGCCAGCCGGCGGTGCCAACGGGGACGTCGAGGGAGTCCGCTGCGTCCGGCAGGATGCCGGCGATGACGAAGCTGTCGGTGCCTATGGCGAACATTCCGGCGGCGAGGACGGCAAGTGATGGGTACACGACGGAGGGACCTCCGGGACGTTGGGTGTAACAGAAATGGTTACGACAATGCTCCGAAGAGAGGCCGGTCCATGTGGACCAGCCGGGTGGGGCTGCAGTGCAGGATCCAGGCTTCAGGCGACCGTCTCCCTCAGTACGTCGGCGACGGTGACCGCAGCCAATTCAGACTTCATCGACTCCTCCGCGCGGCGGTACGCCTCCCGCAGCACGGGCGGGATTCCCCGCCCGACGGGGCACTCCTGGTTGGGAGTTGCGGGGTGCGGCGCGATGAGCGGATCGGGCTCAACGGCCAGGTAGACGTCCCTCAGCGTGATCGACTCCGGGGCGCGAGCCAGCCTCCAGCCCGCACCTTGGCCGCGCCGCGACACGACCAGACCCGCGTCGCGCAGACTGCCGAGGGTGCGTCGGATGACGACGGGATTGGTATTGACACTGGCGGCGATCTGATCGGACGTCACGATGCCGTCGGATCGCTGGGGGCAGACCAGCGCCATCCAGGTCAGCGCGTGCGTGGCCACGGTCATGCGACTGCTCGCGCTCATGCAACCTCCCGTTACCCGAAGCGGCCGATGCCGCCCGTGTCGAAACTGATTCTGTTACGACAAGGCTGCGCGTGTCCAGACCTGTCCGCAGTGTGACGCCCCGACCTCTGCGGACCACCGCAGCGACCGCCGTACTGGACAGCAAAAAAGCTGAAACACCCTCATGAAACAGTCCGGGGCCGTGAGCGACGACTTGGAGTGGATGCCGCGCCTTTGGCACTGACGGACGTGGACCTGTCCGAGTGTCGGTTCGGCGGTGCGGTGCACTTGGACCAGCTCCGCCTGGACGGCCGCATCACCTTCGCCCGCCAGCCGGCTGGCACCGCCGCGGGTCGGTACCGCCTAGGTGGTCCAGACGACGCACTCTGGCCGAGGAACACCACTGGCGCGCCGCCGCAGAACAGCCCGCCTCCGACCAGCAGTCTGACGCGCGCGCGTGGCGACCTGGGCCGCACCATCCGGACGCGGCGCGCACCCCGCGACCAGCTCGCATTCGCCATAGTAGAAGTCGGCCGTTGGGCGTGTTCATTGCAGGTTCTCCAGCCAGCATCCCGAGCCACAAGGCCAAGGGTGAAGGCGGCAACCGGCCAGGATCCATGCGTGTTACGCGCCGCCACCAGGCCGCAGACGCGCCCAACACACCATGTTGCGCAGGCGCGTTGGGCGACATCCTGCCGATTGTGCGACATCCCGTGAGTTCTCCTGAGCCCAGCTGAGTCCCCAACCTTGCGGCCAGCGGATTCTTCCTCTCCCCAGTGCCTCTTCGCGGTCTGACATGACTTCAGGATTCCTGAAGCGTTCTCACTGTGTCTGACAGGTCGACGGTCAGGGTGAAGGTGAGGGGTTCGGGGGGTAGCCCCTGGGCTGGGTGGTTTCGGGGCTGCTGGTCGTGCTTGCTGGCGGTGTTGTGTCAGGCGCCTGCCGGGTTGAGGGTGGTGACGTCGTGGCCGAGGTCGCTGTAGCGGGCCCGGAGGTTGTCGCGCACAAAACTCGGCTGACATGGTAATGATCAGATCTAGCGAGGCTCGATGATGCGCCATGTCTGCGCTTCGTTATCGAAGGCGCAGACGCTCATGACCACCGAGCGGCCGTCTTGCGTGATGCACCTATCGTTGTAAGCACTCTTGAGGAGCGGGGTGCCACCACCGGCAGGGAACGTCACGTACCACCGCTGCTGCCAGTTGTCCTCGTCGCACGACTGGAGAGCCAGCTTGTCTTGTCCTAACGTCAGGCATTTCCTGGTCGCGACCTGCCGCATTGCGGTGATCGGTGCGGGGCCCGCCGCGCCGTTACTGCTCGGCACCTGAGCCGGAGGCTGGTCGCCCGCTACAGCCGCAGGGGATCATGACGGCGAGCCGCTGTCTCACAAAGGGGAGGAACCCGCCGATGTCCCGCAAGTCTCCGGCTCGCAAGCTGATGCCGGGCCCCGAACGCGACAAGCGCCTCGATCCGGGCGCTCGCCGAGAGATGTCGCCCCACTGGCGTGCATCGCCTTGTTTGTAGGTTTGGCGTTCAAGCGCGCCTCATGTCCGCCATGGGTCACAACCGTACATCAGGGCGCTGACGACGTCTTCAGTGAACGCGTGGTCGGTCCGGTGCACGACCGACACGTCCAAGTCGCCGCCAGTGCGCCTCGGGCGTACGAGCCGAAAACCTACGGATTGCATTTTCACAAACACCTCTCAGGGAGAGGTGATGTCGGCGACCACGGGGTTCGACGGGATTCGCATGATGTCCGCTGCTTCCGCCTCCACGGTGCAATGCGGCTGGCCGCTCCCGCACAGCACTGTGCCCATCTGAGGCACCGTGGCGTCGAAGACCACGGTGACGTCCGGCGCGTCGCAGATGGGGCCGACCCCGCCGCGTTCCATGTTCAGCTTCTGCAGGGCCGCCTCGTCGGCGGATTTCAGGGCCGAGCGCGGCATTCCTAGGACGGACGCGAGCCGGCCATAGCGGATCCGAGTTGGGCCCGGGATGACCGCCAGCACAAGGCGGTCGGGGCCGACGGTGAATGCCACCGTCTTCAGCGAGTTCTGGATGTTCTCCTCTGTGAACCCGGTGCGGGTCCGGATGTCCGCGCCGGTGCGGATCTCCACGTGCTGATGCACGTTGAAGGCCACCCCGGCAGCGGCGAGCAGCGCGGCAGCGGGTGGGAGCGAAGCCGGTGTGTTCTCCATGCCTCTCCAATCGCAACTGGTCAAGATTCAAGCCTGGTTGTAGCGGCCATGCGGCCATGCCTTCTGCGTATGGCCGCATGGGCCAGGAGCAGGGCGGCCAAGAAGGGGAGCCCTGCGAGGGGTGCCAGCTCGAAGGGGGCGACAAAGGCCATCGTGGCCATTACTGAAAGTATCAACGCGATCGCAATCAGCGGCACGGCGGGGCCGCCGCGCAGCCGAATCGGCGAGCGCTCGCGGTCGGTCCGCTGGCGCCGGAAAGCCAGGTGCGTGGCGAAGATGATCGCCCAGGTCGCAAGCGCGCTGAACAACGAAATTCCCACCAGAATCTCGAAGACGCGGGCGGGCGCGAGTACGGAGAGCACATCGAGAGCTGCCGTGCGGTGAGACGCGCCGAGGCAGGGCGTCTCTTGCCTGATCACGTGGTGCGGGCGGGGCTGTCGTCAGTTCCCGCTCTGTCATGGTCGTCCTCGTCTGTCGGTGCCCCGGAGGGGGCCAGCACTGGTGTCTGAGTCCGGTTGCCTCGCATACCCGACGCGATGGCGGCCGCCGCGGCCAGAGCGATCCCGCCGAACACGAGCCAAGCCGCGTCTCGCATGCCCTGCCACAGGGCGACTCCGATCACGGGGCCGATTGCGGTACCCACACCGAACATGGCTTGTGATGCGCCGAGGTATCTGCCGACGAGCTCGGCGGAGCCTGCCTGCGCGGGGTACGCGACCATCGTTGGAGAGCCGACGACCTCGCCGAGCGACCAGACCGCCGTGGCCAGTGCAAAGCCCACGACCCCCAACGGAAGGGAATAAGCGGTCAGCCCAGCGGCTACCAGCACCACGCCGCACGCCGCGCCCAACCGCCGTGGCCAGTGCTGCACTTTTCTGGTGACAGCGAGCTCGCACGTGATCACTATGAATCCGTTGATCGCGACCATGAAGCCGTACACCATGGTGGGCCAGCCGGCGTCGTGGACGGCCAACGGAAGGAGGGAGACGTACTGGATGTAGACCGCCGAGTAGGCGAGCATGCCTACGAGGAAGCCCAGGTACCGGATGTCGCGCAGCACGGTCAGGTATCCACGATGTGTACCCGGGGCGCGGGAAGTCCGAGCCGCGCGCGGTGGGTCGGGGGGTAAGGACCGCTGGCAGATGACGGCACACATCAGCGCTGCAATAGCCTCACCCCAGAACAACACCTGGTAGGACAACGCTGCCAGCAGGGCTCCGAGCAGCGGGGCGGCCGTTGTTCCCAGGTTCTGGGCCATGCGGTACAGAGCGAAAGCCATCACGTGCCGCTGCTCCGGCACCCCCGCGCTCACCAGCTGAGCGGACACAGGCCGGTAGATCTGGCTGGTGGCGCCGAGCGCGGTCACGATGATGAGCAGGACGGGGAGCGATGTCACCGCCGGAACGCCAGCGGTGAGCATGGCCGTTGACGCCATTGACCCGGTGAGTGCCCGGCGGGCTCCGATGTGGTCCACCAGCCAGCTGCCGAGCAGGATGCCGACGATCGCGCCGGCACCGTTCGCGCCAAGCGCGATACCGGCCTGCCCGGCGTCGTACCCGTCATGTACCAGGTACAGCACCAGGAATGCCTGGAGAAAGCCGCCGAGCCGGTTCACGAACACCCCGGCGATCACGGCTTTGACCGCCCGTGGCGCCGCTCGCCACGTAGCGGCTGCGCCGGTCGCCGCGGTCTGGTCCGCAGTCATGGGTCGCCTGCCCACGGCTCAACTGCCCGGTACGAGACTCACGGCACGCTCGGCCGCGCCCAGCGCCTCGGCGCACTGCTCGGGGGTGTCGCCGGTTACGATCACCAGAGCGTAGCGGCAGGTCACGTGTGCGGCAGGCGGCAGCAGCAGTTCCTGTCCCGGAGCAGCGAGGATCTCCACGAGTTCCACGGTTGCGGGCAGGCGCGAGCGGTCGACCTGTACGGAGCCGACGACGGTGTCCTGTTCGGGATAGAGGAAGCGGATCGCCGCCGCTCCTTGGGGCCTGAGCGGGATGGCCGGCCGTTCCCCGAGTGCGAGTGACGCGGCGGCGAGGGCGGCGTCCACCCCGGTCACCAGCCGCCCGAGGTAGGGGATGAGGTCACCGCCGCTGCGGGCGTTGATCTCCACCAGCCGTGGCCCGCGGGCGGTGAGCCGCCACTCGGTGTGCGTCCAGCCGTGAGAGAGACCGAGAGCGGCGTGTGCCGCATGGAGCGCCCGCGATAGCTCAGCGTCCCGCAGCAGGGGGTCGGCGGCGTCGACGGTATGGCCGACCTCCTCGAAGTGCGGCGGGAATCCCAGGTGCTTGCGGGCCATAAAGACCGGT
This sequence comes from Streptomyces sp. 8N706, assembly GCF_052245415.1. Classification (NCBI taxonomy): domain Bacteria; kingdom Bacillati; phylum Actinomycetota; class Actinomycetes; order Kitasatosporales; family Streptomycetaceae; genus Streptomyces; species Streptomyces sp. 8N706. Next base: position 7,559 of record NZ_JBQQBW010000125.1, read on the forward strand.
GTGACCTCGCCTTCCCAGCACAGACTGTCCACACTGATCTCTGGCCCGTCGAGGTATTCCTCGACCACAACCGGATCCGGGAAGCGCTCGCGCACCTCTGGCATGGATCGCGTGGCCACCGACTCGAACACCGCGGTCAGGTGCTCGGGGTCGGTGACCAGTGTGGTTCCGTTGCTGCCGACCAGTGCCCGGGGCTTGAGCACCACCGGGTAGCCGATCGTCGCCGCGGCTCGCAGCGCCTCGCGGGTGTCGCGTGCGGCGACAGCGTGTACGGGCGTGGCGCCGTGGCGTTGCAGCGCGTTCCTCGTGGCCAGTTTGTCACGGCAAGTCGCTACCACGGTGGGGGACATGGTGGGCAGACCCAGGTTCTCGGCGAGCAGTGCGGACGGCTGAATGCGGGTCTCGTCCCAGCACAGGATGCCACTGATGGGGATGCCGCGCTCCGCTACGTCGTGGGCGGCCCTGAGCATGGCCTGGTGGTCGAGCGTGTCGACGACCGTGTGCCCGCAGATCAGCGACTGCTCCCAGGTCGGCTCTTCCTCTTTGAACACCCAGATCCGGTGTTCCTTGGCCACGGCCTGCAGCATGTAGCCGCGGGTGAGTGCCGCCATCGGACTCACCAGGATCAGCAGCGGCCGACCGGCTGCGTCTGATCCGGTTCGACTTGATCGGAGCATGTTCAGCACGCCCCTGACGGGCGGGGGCGCGTCACCGGCGAGACGCCGGCACCGACGGGATCACGCTCGATGGGTGAGAAGTCGTAGCGGTCCAGTGGGTCGTGCTTGAGGTCGGTGATCGACAGGTTGGTGGAACGGATGCGCGCGCGTACTCTTTCGCTGGCGAGCTTAATGGCGATGCTGTCGGCGAACGGGGCTCCCCGGTCGGTCACCGAGATGTCAGTGCCGCTGACGTCCAACAGCCCGTTGTCCACAAAGGGGCGCAACTCGGCGGCGAACTGCTCGGCGGGGTCAACGCCGTACCGCTGGCGGAACTCCTCGCGATGCACCCCACTGGACCGCAGGGCGAACATCATGGTGCGACGCATCCGCTCCTCGAGGCTGAGACGGGCGCCGCGCCACACCGGCGGACGCCCGCTCTCGATCGCGCTCATGTAGGCACTGACAGTGCACTCGTTGTAGTACTGCGTGTGGCCGACGTAGCCGAATCCGGAGACGCCGAAGGGCAGGAGGTTGATGTCCTCGATCGAGTCGTACTTGTTCTCCTGCTGGCGCGAGTGGTGCTGGTCCTGCGCGTAGTAGAACAGTGGGCCGCGGCGGAAGCCGATTTCTTTCATGATCGCCTCAGTGGCGAAGTGCATGAGCAACCGATCCCGATTGCCCGGGAATATCTCCGGGTTCTTCCGGTAGTGCGCGGAGATGGGGTCGGCCTGCTTGAACATCAGGGGAAAGATGTTGAACTTCCTCACCCCTGCCGAGACCAGGGTGCGGATGGTCGTGTACCAGTTCTGCAAGTTCTGGTAGGGCAGGCCGAAGATGAGGTCGACTGAGAGGTTGTCCACCCCGCGCTCGGACAGCATCCCCAACAGACGGTGCACCTCCGCTGCGGTGTGGCCGCGGTTGAGCTTGCCGAGGACCTGGTCCTCCATTGCCTGCACTCCGAATACCCAGCGGTTCACCCCGGACTCCGCGATGGCGTCGAGCCGGTCTTTGTAGTCCGGCGCGTCGATGACACTGGGATGGAGCTCGAACGTCATCTCCGTCGTGGCGGTGACCCCGACCGCGGCGCGCAGGCTACGGGACACTTCGGTGATCTGGTCGGCGTTCAGGTACGAGGGGGTGCCGCCACCGAAGTAGACGGTGGCTGCGGACGGGTGGCCGGCCAGATCGCCCACTAGGGCAAGATCCTCGCGCAGCGCGCGAACGTAGCGTGCGACGCGCTGGTCCTCCGGCAGGATCTCCTTCGCGAAATGACAGAAAGTGCAGCGCTGTTCGCAGAACGGAATGTGCAGATACATGTTGCACATGTCCGTGGCCCGCGGCAGGAAATCCAGGGGATCCACGGAGTCCATGGCCTTGAGCGGGGGATACGTGCCGATCAAGTAGTAGTTCTCGATGGATTGCATGATTCCCAGTTCCGATAATGCATCCAACGGGAGGCTCGCGAGCGCGGACTGGGCCTCACCGGCGACCTGCCGAAAGCTGGGAAACGAAGAGAGCGCGTCCATTCTTCCACCCCTTGAGGTTGATCCGCGGCCCACGCTACGAGCTCTCCCGCACCGGCGAGTATCCGTCTGGTGACCCGGGGGATCAGCGGGTGCCCGCGCGGTGTCAGCTCGGTGTCTGTGCGGTGGCCGAATCGCTCTGTCACACCAAGTGGCGCTGATTACCATGGCGTTCAGGCATCCCAGCCGTGTGTCAACAGGAGTTCGTACTGCGGAGCGGAGAGGAACCTTGCCTTGAGATTCAGCATCTTGGGTCCCGTCGCCGCCTGGGACGACGACGGGACCGAGGTGAAGCTGGCGGGATGGCGACCGCGCTCCTTGCTGGCAAGGCTGCTGTTGGATCCACGAGAGGTCGTGTCGGCCCAGGACCTGGTGGAGGCGTTCTACGGCACGGAGTTACCCGACAGCGTCGGCAGCACGCCGAAGACCGCCGCCAAGCTGCTGCGGCAGGCGCTCGGCAAGCAGAGAGACCTCATCGAGACCTTCCCCGGTGGCTACCGGATCGCCGCCGCCTCCGAAGACATCGACGCTCATTGCTTCCGCGCTCTCACCGAGCAGGCCGCGCGGCAGGAGGCCCGGGAGGCATCACGAACCTTGGCGGAGGCACTGGACCTGTGGCGCGGGCCGGCCCTGGCCGGACTGAGCAGCGACGTGTTCCGTGCCGCCGCGTCGCGGTGGGAGGAGATGCGGCTGGTCGCGATCGAGCGAAAGATCACCGCGGATCTGGATCTCGGTCGCCACCACGATCTGGTCGGCGAGTTGAGCCAGCTCACGAAGGAGCACCCCCAACGTGAGGCGCTACGTGGCCTGTTGATGAAGGCGCTGTTCCGGTCCGGCCGCACGAGCGAGGCACTGGAGGTCTACGCGACGTACGACAAGCAGGTCCGGTCCGAGCTCGGAATCGAACCGTCGCCGCAGCTGCGCCAACTTCACCTGCACATCCTCCACATGGACCTGGAGCCACCGGAATCAGCTTCGGACGGGCCGGTCACCTCCGCGGCAGTTGACTCCGCTCCGGTCCCGGCAGCCGGTCCGGCCAGGGCCCCGGCCAACCTACCGGCCCGCCCCCACGGGATGATCGGCCGCGCCGAGCAGCTGGCTCTCATACGGGGCGCGTTGACTGCGGACGCTGAGGGATACCTGCCGATCGCGGTCCTCAGCGGTCCGGGCGGCTACGGCAAGACCACCCTGGCCACCGAGGCCGCCCATCGCATGAGAGGCGACTATCCAGACGGCCAGCTGTACGCCCACCTCTCCGGCTCGCAGCTGCGACCGGCGAGCGCGGGGGACGTCCTCGCTCGATTCCTCACCTTCCTCGGCATATCCGGGATCCCGGCGACGGTTGGCGCCAAGGCCGAGGTGTTCCGTGCGGCCGTTGCCGGCAAGAGGCTGCTCATCGTGCTCGACGACGCCGCCACCACGGCACAGGTGATGCCCCTGCTTCCCGGGGAGCCGGGCTGCGCGGTGATCGTAACGAGCCGCAACCCGATACCCGGCCTCGGAGGTGAGCACATCGTGCTCGGCCCGCTGGGCCAGGACGAGGCCAGCGAGTTGATCAGGAACCGGGTCGGCGTCGACCGCAACGGCACACGCGGTGTGCTCAAGCGGTTGATCAAGCTGTGCGGAGGCATGCCCTTGGCACTGGACCTGGCTTGCGCCAGACTCGCCACCCACCCCCACTGGGATTTGCCCTACCTTGTCGACCGGCTTGCGGACATCGACCAGCGACTTTCGGTGCTCAACGTTGACGGCCGCGACGTCCGCACCTGCTTCGAACTTGGCTATCAACTCCTCTCCCCGGGTGCCCAGGCCCTCATGAGGGCGATCGGCAATCTCGGCGTCGGGGAAATCAGCGCTTGGACCGCGGCTGCGCTTGCGGACAGCACCGTCGGTGAGGTCACCCCACTGCTGGACGAACTTGCCGCAGCCCACCTGCTGACCGTCACTGGGACTGTCCCCTACGTCCACTGCCGACTCCATGACCTGGTCTTGGCCTATGCGCGCGAGCGGGCGATGACCGATGGCGATCCAGCCGAGCTCCGCGTCGAGCTGAACCGCGCCTTCGGCGCCCAGTTGGCCCTGACCGACGCTGCCTACGCCGCGATGCACGGGCCCCAAGAGCGCGCCTTGATCGGCGGCACTGCCCGGTGGACGCCGGCGGACGCACCGCCACGGATCACGGGCTCGGCCACCGAGTGGTTCGCGGCCCGCCTATCGCACATCTCCCAGATGGTGCAACGGGCAGCCGAGGCTGGCCTGTACGAAGCCTGTTGGGAACTCGCGGTCGCACCGCAGACAGCTCTGGAAGCTGGTGGCTACTTCGACCTATGGCACACCACGCACGCACGCGCCCTCGCCGCGGTGAGCATCAGCTATGGCGAGGCCGCGCTGCTGCACTCGCTGGGCTATCGCGCGCTGGTCCTCCGCAACTACCGCGAAGCCGAAACCCACCTGGGCCGGTCGGCGGAGATCTTCAGCCGCCTCGGCGACACCGAAGGGCAGGCCGCCATCATGGTTCTGATCAGCGACGCCTGCCGGATACAGGGTGATCCGACGGCCGCTCGGGCGGCCTGTGAGCGCGGCTTCGCCCTGCGACCGGCTAATAGGCGCACCCGTGCCAACCTGTGGCTGAATCTCGGCCGGGCACAGACACATCTTGATGAGCTCGCGCAGGCCAAGGAGTCGCTGCGCCGCTCGCTCACGATCTACGAGCAGAGCGATGACCGGCGGGGACAGGCCGAAGCCCACTGCGACCTAGCGCGGATCTTCGTCCGCGAGGCCGACCTTGGTGCCGCCGCCTCCGCCTTCGGCTCGGCGTTCCAGCTGGCCCAAGCCGTTGGCGACACTCTCGGCATGGCATACATCCTGACGGATCTGGGCGAAGCCCACGCTCGTCTCGGTACTGCCGAGAACGCGTATCCGCTGCTGAACGAGGCGGCGAAACTCGCCCAGCAGGCCAACAACGCATATGTCCAGAACCGCGCCCGGCAGACCCTCGCCGAGCTCGTCCCGCGCGAGCGCACCGACACCGCTCACGCGGCGCTCGCCCCCCGTCCCGACAGTGAAGCTCGGCCATCTTGAAGTGGCTGGTCAGTGGGGTGGCGTGACCTCGTTTGGGGGTGCTCGTGCTGGTCGTGGGCGGCAGTCTGGGGTGTAGATCGTCTGGCGGGAGTGGGTTTGTGGATTCCCGTCCGTCGTCGCGGGTGCCGCTCCTACGCTTCGGCGCATGATGGATCCCGAGGTGTTGGAGCGGATCGCCGCGCGGCGTGCGGAGCTGGACGGACTCGAAGAGCAGCTGGTCAAGCAGCTGTCGGAGGTACGGGCTGAGCGCGATGAGCTGGCCGTGGCCGAGCGGGTGTGGCAGCGGATGAGCGAGCAGCTCGCCGACGAGCGCACGGAGGCCGGGTCGCCGGTGGTCCAGGTGGCGGGTCGGGCGGTGCGGCTGGTCCCGGACCGTGGGCAGGGGGTGGCTGAGTCCGTGCTGCCGGCGGAGTACCAGCGCATCCTGACCGCGGTGCGGCAGGCCGCCGGCCCGCTCTCCACCCGGCAGATCGGCGAGGTGCTGGGCTTGGACACCGGGTCCGGGGCAAGCTGGAGCCGTTGCGCGGGAAGCTTACGAAGCTGGCCGACCGCGGCTGGCTGCACAAACGACCCGACGGGAACACCACCCGCCCCGTGACCGGTCCGCGCGGCGATCGGGGCGTAACCGAGGTGCCCCCGGCGGCTGTTGGAATTGTATGACGAAAACCAAGGGTGCGCCGTGAAGCGCGAGTTGTTCGAGTGGCGGTGAAAGGACGCCACCGCCGCCCTGTCGCAGCAGGGCGGTTGAAGCTGAGGGCAGCCCGACCCGGGAGGTGCCGGGAAGGGTGGCAAGCGGCCCTGACAAAGCCGGGACGTATCAGCACTGCCAGATGGTGCGGGTCCGGCAAGCGAGACGGAAAGGAGTACGCGAGGAACCGGCGTTGACGCCTCCTTACTCGTCACCAGCTCGAACCTGGCGGATCTGGGCTGGATGCGGTGCGTCCCTGTCTTGCTTTGGGGGCGGGGAACTTCCCGGGCAGTTGCTATGTGTCGTCTGGGGAGGCCACGACGAAGTGCTGCGGGGTAGTCGTGGCGATGCCGCGGGGGTATAGCCGGGCTCCTACTCCGTCGATCGAACGACACGTGAACACGGGAACCGTTCCGGTCCTGACCTGGGACAACGCCTCCCAGCGCGGTCGCAGGCTGGGCCCACCGTCGGCCGATCGGGCCGGGACGGGGCGGAGCCGCCGTAGTACTCCGAGCCGGGGAGAGCCCGGTACATGGGGAAGGGCGGCAGCGGAATCGAGAAGGGAAGGAGGCTGCAATGCCGAAAGACGCGCCGCTGAACAGCGGTGCACCAGAGGCTCCGATGGGGTCTCACCATCGGGTATCGGGGATGCAGGCCAAACTTCACCGTTGGGCGGCGGCCGACGACGGCCGCAGGTTCGACGATTTGTTCAACCTCGTGTGCGACCCGGCGACGCTACTGGTGGCGTTCGAACGGGTCGCGGGAAACAAAGGGGCCAAAACGCCCGGGGCCGACGGCGTCACCGCCGTCAACGTCGAGCGCAGGATTGGCTCCTACGGGTTCCTGGAGGACCTTCGCCATGTACTGAAATCGGGTGAGTTCCGCCCGCTGCCGGTACGCGAGCGCAAGATCCCCAAACCGGGCGGCTCGGGCAAGGTCAGAAGCCTAGGCATTCCGACCATCACCGACCGCGTGGTCCAGGCAGCCCTCAAGCTGGTGCTGGAGCCGACTTCGAGGCCGACTTCAAGCCGGTCTCCTACGGCTTCCGGCCCCTGCGGCGGGCACATGACGCGATCGCCGAGATCCACTTCTCTGGCACCCACGGCTACCGCTGGGTCCTGGACGCGGACATCGAGGCGTGCTTCGACTCGATCGATCACACGGTTCTGATGGACCGGGTGCGAGCGCGAGTCAAGGACAAGCGCGTGCTGCGGCTGGTCAAGGCGTTCCTCAAGGCCGGCGTCCTTACCGAGGACAACAACCGCGAGGACACCCTTACCGGCACCCCGCAAGGCGGCATCCTCTCCCCGCTCCTGGCGAACATCGCCCTGTCGGTGCTTGACGAGCACCTGACCAGGCCGTGGGAGCCGGGCGGGGAGATGGCCACCGGCAACCTGCGCAGGCGTCGCCGTGCTGCCGGACATCCGAACTGGCGCATCGTCCGCTACGCGGACGATTTCGTGGTTCTGGTCGACGGCGAGCGCGACGACGTCGAGGCGTTGCGCGAGGACATCTCCGACGTGCTGCAACCGCTGGGTCTTCGTCTCTCCGAGGCAAAGACGCAGGTGGTGCACATGTCGGAAGGGTTCGACTTCCTGGGGTTCCGCATCCAGTGGCGCCGCAAGCGAGGAAGGGACAAGTGGTACGTCTACACCTTCATCGCTGACCGGCCCATCCGGCAGCTGAAGGACAAGATCCGTGCCCTGACGAACAGAACGTCGCAGCAGAACCCCAGGGACGTACTGATCAGGCTCAACCAGATCATGCGCGGCTGGGCCAACTACTTCAAGCACGCAGTCTGCAAAGCCACCTTGAGTTCCCTGGCCAACTTCACGTGGCATCGGGTGATCAGCTGGTGGATGGCACTGCACCGCTGGAAGTGGAAGGACATCCGCCGACGCCTCACCGACCACAACGGGCGGTGGCAAAGGCCCTCGGCAGATGGGATTGAACTGTTCGACCTCCAGGCGGTGACGGTCACTCGCTACCGCTACAGAGGCAACACGATCCCCAATCCCTGGACACGTCTCAACCACGCCTGAACGGCAGAGTCCGTGGAGAGCCCGGTACTCGGAGACGGGTACGCCGGGTTCGGCGAGCGGCACGGAGAAACGGACCGGTGGCAACACCGGCACCGCGCTCCGTGCCGACTCAACAGCACGCCGGGGACACCGTGTCCCTGGTCTACCAGTGCCGCCTGCCGCTGTCCACGCGCACCCTGCACTACCTCTCCGACCTGCTGCGACGCCATCTGAAAGCGATACGGTCGAGGTGGCGGGCGCTGCCGCCCGGGAGCATCGCGGTGATCGTCTTGGCTGTGCTGCGGCACGATCAGCGCATGGCCGACATGGCCGGCGGCAACGACATCTCCGCCACCACCATCCGGCGCTGGCGCGACGAGCTGATCCACCTGCTGGCCGCGAAGGCCCCTCGCCTGGACCGCGCCCTGAAGAAGATCGCCCGGCGGGGCTGCGAGGTCGTCCTGATCGACGGCACCCTCATCCCCACCCAGCGCCGTACCGGAGAGGCGAACTGCCCGAACTACTCCGGCAAGCATCGCCGCCACGGCCTGCACGTCCTCGCGCTGACCGACGAGCGGGGCCGTCTGGTGTGGATATCGGCCGCCCGGCCCGGCCGCACCCACGACATCACCGCCGCCCGCCGCGACCGCATCCTGGCCCACCTGCGTGCTGCCGGCCTCGGCGCCCTGGCCGACCTGGGCTTTATCGGCCTGGACGACGACGGGGACGATCCCGTGGTCGTCACCGGCTTCAAGGCCCCCGCGCCCGCAGGCTCGCATCCGCCGAGAGTTGTTATGAACCGCAGGTCGGCGGTGTCGAGAATCGACGTCGGCGAACGTCCGCTGTCGCGGATCTACCTTGCGGGTGGTGTCCGGGGCAGGAGCCCGAGGCCTTGTCCTGCCACTCGCAGGAGCTGGTTGATCAGTTAGGAGGCCCTTCACCGAGAATTCGACCACGGATTTCCAGCGGCAGTTCCTCCCAACTGATCTCCTCCTCCGTCAGGATTGGCAGTCCTGCCATTCTCCGAGCCTCATTGGTGATTCGCTCGGCCTCCTGGTGAGCTGAGCGGCGGGCCTCCGCCACCACCCGCTCGGCCTCCTGGTGGGCTGCGTTTCTGAGCTCCTCCGCCTCAGCGGAAGCCCGGTCGGAAGCCCGGTCGATCAACTCGACGGCGGCGCGGCGGGTCTCCACCAACCTCAGCTCGGCCTCCTGGTGGGCTGCGTTTCTGAGCCTCTCCGCCTCAGCGGAAGCCTTGGCGACCACCTCGGCGGCGGTGTGTTCGGCCTGGGACCGCACCCGCTCGGCCTCGGCTTTGGCCTCTGTCAGATCCCGGCTCAATTCCTCAAGCTTGGCCTTGTGGCTTGCCAGCAACAGCTCTGTCTCTGCTCTTCGTGCCTCGCACCACTCGTCGGCGTCGACCCGCGCTTGCTCGAGGATTCGTTCTGCCTCCTCGCGGGCCTTGGTGCGAATGGTCTCCGCTTCCTTGTGGGTCTGGTCGAGGGTGTTCTGCACGGTGGTGCGCAGGCGCGCCTGACGCTGCTGGAGTTTGACCTCCTGCCATCGGCTTCGCCATGGGTTGACGAGTTCGGACGAGCCCGGTAAGTGACGGGCGCGTCATCGGGGAGAGGGCGTGGGTTGCTGACGACCCGGACGAACTCCAGAAGCGCGTCCAGGGAGGGGAGCCGTTTGCCGGACAGTGCCTCGTTGATGCCGGCCTTGGTCAGTTTGGGATGGGCCGAGGCTTTGACCAGCGTGGCGTAGGACGGTGCGCCAAAGGCGATATGCAGGCGGTTCAGCTCGGTGGTGTAGTTGAGCAGTGCCTCGTTGTACGCCGTGGTGGCGGCTGCGTCCTCCGGATCCACTTCTGGGCTGCTGAGCGTCACCGGATCCCCCTTGCTGTGATATCGCCACGCTAGAGGGGGCAGGTTTTGAACGTCCACAGATTGCGCCGAACGTTCCTGAACGGCTGGGTTGTTCAAGGCCGGGAGCCTTCCGTACGGCGGCGGACCTGCGAAGTTCGGGTGCATGCGGGGTCGTACGGATCACTGGGGTTCCGAGCGGCCGGGGCGGTCTGCTTGGTGCCATGACGGACATCGACACCACCTCGCAGATCCCAGACCCCGACCTGCTCCGCCACGCCGACGCACCGGTGCCGCCCGCGGATGGCAGCGCCGCCCGGCACCGGGCCCTCGACCTCATCGCCCTCGTCGCCCTGCTGGGCCTGTGCGCGGGGGTCTACCTCGTGGTCGGGGACGCTGGCTTCTCCGTGATCATCGGCGCGGTTGCCGGGCTGTTCGGCGCCTGGCGCATGCGCCATTGACGCGACACGCTTCTGGTTCCCGGTAAGGCAACTTACCGGGAACCAGCAGGGCCGGGCGACCCGGCGGGTGGCCGGGCCCTCTTCATGGAACTGGGTGATCACCTGCCGTAGCGGATGGCCTCCTGGAGCTCAAGCAGCGGCTGGCTGGTACCGCGCACGTCCTCACCGACCGACAAAAGCGCATGGGTCAGCGCGAGCATGGCATTGATGCTGGCCCGCTGGCCGGGATCGGTGACGGCGGCCAAGTCAGTCTCTGCCACATGTGCGTGGTGCCGGGCGGTGCGGTGGTCGTCAGCCACGATTCCTCCTCATCCTCACCTCGACGGTACGGCGGGGCACTGACAGCTGCTCGAAGCTCCGACCGGTGGAGAGGGCTGCGGAGGGGTCGGCAAGAAGGGGACGGTCCCGGCGCACGTGTCGGCGGAGCTGCCGTCGCTTCCTACGTTCGATGCTCACACGACCGTGGAGGGT
>NZ_JBQQBW010000126.1:0-18317 GCF_052245415.1 Streptomyces sp. 8N706
GGGTGAAGGCGACCTGGGCGTCGAAGTCGGCGGCCGGGTCGGCATCGTTCCTCAGGCCACCGACCGGCTGCGGGAGCCGGGCGAGCGTCGGGGTGAGCACCGCGTCGTAGGGGGCGACGGCGGCGGCGAGACGGCGTCCCACCGCCTGCATGGCGGCCAGCGCACGCGCGTACTCCAGCCCGCTCGCCGCCCGCCCCTGCTCACGCAGCCAGCGGGTGAGGGGCATCAGCTCCGCCTCGCGCTGGGGCGGTACCGGCGCGAGCCCGGCCAGCACCGCCCAGACGGGCGTGAAGGCGTCCCGGTCGCCGGGGCGCAGCGGCTGGTCGATCTCCACGACGTCATGGCCCAGCTCGGCGAGGAGCGCGGCGGTCTTCTCGTACGCCGCGAGCACCTCCGGCTCCACCGTGACCCCCGGCACGTCGGGGCGGGCCCAGCGGGCGATCCGCAGCCGGGCGGGGGGACGCTCGCACCACTGGAGGAAGGGCGTGGCGGGCGCGGCTACCGGAATCGGGTCGCCCGGAACCGGTCCGGCCATCACGTCCAGCAGTGCGGCCGCGTCCCGGACGGTACGCGCGAGCGGGCCCACGGTGGCCAGTCCGCTGACATCGCCCAGCGGGGCCGGGCTGATCCTGCCCCGGCTGGGCTTGATGCCGACGATCCCGCAGCAGCTCGCCGGGATACGGATGGAACCGCCGCCGTCGCTGCCCTGCGCGGCGGGCGCGAGCCCCGCCGCCACGGCAGCGGCCGCCCCGCCGCTGGAGCCGCCCGCGCCGAGCGCCGGAGCGTACGGGGTGCGGGCGGGCGGGCCGATCCGGCTCTCGGTGTAGGCGGGCAGCCCGAACTCGGGGGTGTTGGTCTTGCCGAGCAGCACGGTGCCCGCGCGCTCCAGCAGCCCGACGAGATGTGTGGCGGCCTCGGGCGGGGCGATCCGGTCGGCGCAGACGGCCGATCCGGCGGTCCAGCGGACGCCGGGCACGGGGTCGAGGTCCTTGACCGGCAGGGGCACACCGAGCAGCGGCGGCAGTTCCCGGGGGTCGCCGCCGCCCGCGAGGCGGCGCTCCGCCCGCCGGGCGTCCTCGAGCGCGCGCTCCGCGGTGACCGTCAGATACGCGCCGACGGCACTGTCGAGGCGCTCGATTCGCCGCAGATAGTGCTCGGCGAGCTCGACGGGCGACAGCTCGCCGAGCCGGATCGCCGCTGCCTGCTCGATCATCGTCAACTCATGCGGATCGGCCATTGGGCCACTGTACGGCGGCAGGGGGCGGCGGTCCGGAGCCTGTGGACAACCGTGCGCGGCGCCACCGGAGCCGTACCCCGGGGGGCGGTCCGCCGCGGCGGTGGCGGTGGCGTCGGGGCCTTCGCCGTACGATGCGCACCGATTCGTACGGCAGGGGACTCCGGGGAGAGCGTGCACGCGGCACCACATGGAGCCAATCGCCGCACAACGGTCACCCGCGTTGACACCTGCCTCAAGCGGATGGTGGGCTCGATGCCCATCGGCACGACACCGACCGGGCGAGGAGAAGGCCGTGCAGTTCAGGGGGGCGAGGCCGGACGCGCGCAGGGAACGCGGAGGGCGGGTGGCCGGGGCCACGGCGCTGGCCGCCGCGGTCATCGGCGGGCTGATCGGCGGCGCCCCCGGCGCGGTCGCCGCTCCGCCGCAGCCCGACGGCTCCACGGCCGCCGCTGAGGACCGGGAGAGCGCCGGCGGCGTACCGGCGGTCTGGCCGCGTCCGCAGGATCTGCGCGCCAAGGGTCCGTCCGTCCGTGTCGGCGACCGGGTCGTCCTCGTCGCCGACGCCACCACCGACCCGTACGCCCTGGACGCGCTGCGCACCGCGCTGCGCTCGGCGGGGGCCCGTACGGTCGTCGACGTCCGCCCCGGCGCCGCCCTGCCCCCGGACGGGCTGGTCGTACGCGCCGACGAGCGGGGCGCACAAGAGGCGTTGCACGCCCTGCGTGCACCCGCGCGCGGGGATCTTCCCTCCGGGGGCTACCGGCTCGCGTCGGGCCGGGTCGGCCGGCGCGAGGTCGTGGCGCTCGACGGCGTCGGCGCCGACGGTCTCTTCCATGCCGCGCAGACCCTGCGGCAGTTGGCCGCCGGCCACGACGGCGCCAGGTCCTTCGCCGGGGTCGTCGTGAGGGACTGGCCCGCGACCGCCGTGCGCGGGATGACCGAGGGCTTCTACGGCTCCCCCTGGTCCCTCGACCAGCGGCTCGCCCAGATCGACTTCATGGGCCGCACCAAGCAGAATCGGTATCTGTACGCGCCCGGTGACGACCCGTACCGCCAGGCCCGCTGGCGGGAGCCGTACCCGGCCGAGGAGCGCGCCGCGTTCCGCGAGCTGGCCGACCGTGCCCGGCGCAATCACGTCACCCTCGGCTGGGCCGTCGCCCCCGGCCAGGCGCTGTGCTTCTCCTCCGACGACGACCTCAGGGCGCTGAACCGCAAGGTCGAGGCCATGTGGGCGCTGGGCGTGCGCACCTTCCAGCTGCAGTTCCAGGATGTGAGCTACAGCGAGTGGCACTGCGGCGAGGACACCGACCGGTTCGGTTCGGGCCCCGAGGCGGCGGCGGAGGCACAGGCGCGCGTCGCGAACGTGGTGGCGCGGCACCTGGCCGAGCGCCACCCGGAGGCTCCCGCGCTCTCGCTGATGCCCACCGAGTACTACCAGGACGGCGCCACCGCCTACCGCCGCGCCCTGGCGGACGCGCTCCACGCGCGCGTGGAGGTGGCATGGACCGGTGTGGGTGTGGTGCCGAAGACCATCACCGGCGGTGAACTCCAGGGCGCCCGTGCGGCGTTCGGGGAGCACCCGCTGTTCACGATGGACAACTACCCCGTCAACGACTACGCGCAGGACCGCATCCACCTCGGCCCGTACACCGGCCGTGAGCCCGCTGTGGCCACCGGCTCGGCCGCCCTGCTGGCCAATGCCATGGAGCAGCCCGCCGCTTCCCGCATCCCGCTGTTCACCGCGGCCGACTTCGCCTGGAATCCGCGCGGCTACCGCCCCCAGGAGTCCTGGCAGGCAGCCATGACCGATCTCGCGGGCGGCGACCGCCGCGCCCGCGAGGCGGTGGAGGCGCTCGCGGGCAACGACTCCTCGTCCGTGCTGGGCGGTGACGAGTCCGCGTATCTGCGGCCGCTGATCGCGGATCTGTGGGCCGCGTACGACGGCACGGACCGCGCGAGGCTGGAGGCGGCGGCCCGCCGACTGCGCGAGGCGTTCCGGGTCATGCGGGAGGCCCCGCGGCGGCTGTCGGGGGGCCCGCTCGCGCAGGACGTAGGCCCCTGGCTGGACCAGCTGGCCCGCTACGGCGCGGCGGGCGGGCGCGCGGTCGACATGCTCCTCGCCCAGGCGCGCGGGGACGGCGCCGGGGCCTGGAAGGCCCAGCTCGACGTCCGCGCGGCGCGCAAGGAGATCGCCGGCGAACCCGCGACCGTGGGCAAGGGCGTGCTGTCGCCCTTCCTGGCGAAGGCGCTCGACCAGGCCGCCACCTGGACCGGTGCGGACCGCGCCCAGCCCCGCACCTCGTACACGGAGGGTCCCGCCGATCTGACCCTGGGCCTGGACCGCAGCCGTCCGCTGGACACGGTGACCGTACTGACCGAGCCCGGCGGTGACACGGCCGCCGCGGTGCAGGTGCATGTGCCGGGCGAGGGCTGGCGGCGGATCAGGGATCTGTCCGCCGACGGGTGGACGTAGGTGTAGGCCAAGGGCGTACGGGCGGACGCGCTGCGGCTCGCCTGGCCCGCGGACGGCAGGGCGCCGGAGGTGCACGGCATGGTGCCGTGGTTCACGGACACCCCCGCGGCGCGGCTGCGGCTGAGTCGCGGCGAGACGGACGCCGAGATCGGCGGCGGCCCGCAGACCGTCGCGGCAGAGGTCACCTCGGGGCGCCCCTCGGGCGTACGGGGCAGGCTGGTGGCCCGCCCGCCGAAGGGCGTCCGGGTCGACGTACCCGAGGGGACGGATGTGCCGCGCGGATCGACGGTGGCCGTGCCGGTGAAGGTCACGGTGCCCGAGAGCACCCCCTCCGGCAGCTACGAGGTACCCCTCGACTTCGGCGGCGAGCAGCGCACGCTGACCGTACGGGCCTATCCGCGGACCGGTGGCCCGGATCTCGCGCGTGGTGCGAAGGCCACGTCCTCCGGGGACGAGACCGCGGACTTCCCCGCGTCGGCGGCTGTCGACGGCGACGCGCGCTCCCGCTGGTCCTCCCGCGCCGAGGACGGTGCCTGGCTCCAGGTGGAGCTGGAGCGGCCCGCCCGGGTCGGTCAGGTCGTGCTGCGCTGGCAGGACGCGTACGCCGCCGGATACCGCGTCCAGGTCTCGTCCGACGGCCGCCGCTGGCGTACGGCCGCGACGGTCCGGGACGGCAGGGGCGGCCGGGAGTCGGTCCGTATGGACGCGCCGCCGGACACCCGTTTCCTCCGGATCCAGGGCGACAGGCGCGCCACCCGCTTCGGCTACTCACTGTGGTCGGTGGAGGCCTACGCCGTCACGGGCTGAGGCACCGCACGCACGCACGCACCTGCGCCGTCACGGGCTGAGGGACCGCACGCACGCACCTGCGCCTCAACGGCCGAGGCACCGCACGCACCTGCGCCGTCACCGGCCGGAGCACCCGTACACCCGCGCACCCGCGTCATCAGCGGCCGGAGCACCCGTACGGCCCGACGGTCACCGGCCGTGCACCCGTGCTGTCACCGGCCGAGGCACCATGAGGCGGCCCGGGCCCCGGTCCCGGTGTCCGGCCGGTCCTCGCGCCGGCTCACACGGCTCACACGGGGATGACGAAGGCCCGGTCTCAGGCAGATATGCCATCGATCCGGGCCATGGCGTCGTCCGCGCCGTACGGCTGCAAGTATGGCAGCCAGCGCGGATCCCTATGCCCCGTGCCGATGATCCGCCACGCCAGACCGGACGGCGGGGCGGGCTGGTGCCGCAGCCGCCAGCCCAGCTCGGCGACGTGCCGGTCGGCCTTGACGTGATTGCAGCGGCGGCAGGCCGCGACGACGTTCTCCCAGGCGTGCTGACCGCCGCGGCTGCGCGGAATGACGTGATCGACGCTGGTTGCGACGGCACCGCAGTACGCGCACCGGCCGCCGTCACGGGCGAACAGGGCGCGGCGGGTGAGCGGGACGGGCCCCCGGAAGGGCACCCGCACGAAACGCTTCAGACGGACGACGCTGGGCGCGGGGACGACGCGGGTCGCACTGTGCATCAGGGCGCCGGAATCCTCGAGGCTGATGGCCTTGTCATTGAGAACGAGGATGAGCGCGCGGCGGAGCGGTACGACGCCGAGCGGCTCGTACGACGCGTTGAGGACCAGGACATGCGGCACGGGTGCCTCCTTGTACGCCGGCGGCGCGTGGCTCGCGCCGGGACGATCTGTTCTCAGTTTCTCCTCAGGCCTGGTCGCGGCGCCACCACGTCCCGGTAACGCATCAAGAGTGTTTTCGACCACACCCTGTTCTTCCCGCTCCCAAACCCGCCCTCTCTCGAACAGAGCAACGGATCACCTGTCTTGCCCCGTTAGTGTGGTTGGTCCGCCCGCGCACGTCCTGGCGGGCGGGCCGCCCCCGCGGCCCCCGTTCCCCCACGGAAGGTTCCGGCTGTGTCCTGGTTGTTCGCCGACGGCACGACTACCGAGGCGCCCTCGCTCCGAGAGGCGCAGGACAACGCGTCCCAGGCGGCGGGCTGGGTGGAGCAGAACTGGTCCGCCTGGCTGGCCGCAGGCCTGCGCATCCTCCTGATCGTCGTGATCGCGATGGTGCTGCGATCCGTGGTCCGCAAGGCGATCACCAAGTTCATCACCCGGATGAACCGCACCGCCCAGGCCGTGGACGGCACCGCGCTGGGCGGTCTGCTGGTGAACGCCGAGCGGCGGCGGCAGCGCTCCGAGGCCATCGGTTCGGTGCTCAGAAGTGTCACTTCTTTTGTGATTCTTGGCACGGCGGCGCTCACGGTGCTGTCGGTTCTGAACATCAATCTGGCCCCGCTGCTCGCCAGCGCGGGCGTCGCGGGTGTGGCCCTCGGCTTCGGTGCCCGCAATCTGGTGACCGACTTCCTCTCGGGCGTCTTCATGATCCTCGAGGACCAGTACGGGGTGGGCGACACAATCGACGCGGGGGTCGCCTCCGGCGAGGTGATCGAGGTCGGGCTGCGGGTCACCAAGCTGCGCGGCGACGAGGGCGAGATCTGGTACATCCGCAACGGCGAAGTGAAGCGGATCGGCAACAAGAGCCAGGGCTGGGCCACGGCGGCCGTGGACGTACCGGTCCGCTACGACGAGGACCTGGAGGGCGCCCGCAGGGCCATCGAGGCCGCCGGTGAGGCGATGGCCAAGGACGAGCCCTGGAACGAGCGGCTGTGGGGCCCTGTGGAGGTGCTGGGCCTGGACTCGGTGACCCTGGACTCGATGGTGATCCGTACGCAGGCCAAGACGATGCCCGGCAAGGCCCTGGGCGTGGAACGGGAGCTGCGCTGGCGGATCAAACAGGCTTTCGACGCCGCGGACATCCGGATCGTCGGCGGCATGCCGCTGGAGGCCGCTGCGCAGGGGGTGCCCGACCCGACGGCGGGCATGGCCGCCCCGTCCGCGCTGGCCAGCGACAGCTCGCCGCAGTCCGTGAACGCCTCGCCCCTCCAGTCCCCGGCCCCGTCCGCGTCCCCGGCCCCGCCCGCAACCGCCGCCTCCTCGTCCAGCGGCACGAGCCTCTCCAAGTAGCGGCTCCTATCCGTCCGCTCCCACGGCCCTCTCCGTCCACGGAGGGGGCCGTCGGGCTTTCACCCGCCGCCCTGCGCCGCCGTCCGACGCATGGCGTCGATTGCCATGCGGCCATGTGACGCCGGGGCGACGGCGGCTTGTCCAGGGCAAGCCCGCCGCGCACCGCCCCCGGCTCATGATCGGAGCCGTACAGCAGCGCCCTGTGATCTGCGGACCGTTGCAGAGCGCTCTCGCGACCACGCGCGACGAGGTGTTCCCACCTCCCGCTGACGGCCCCCGGCAGGAGCACCGCCTGCTCTACTGGAATCTCACGGTGGCCGCGACCGTCCTGGTCATGGCCCAGGTCATTCTCGTCTTCCTCCTCGCCCGGAAGGCGTGTGCCGAAGGCGTGACACCGACAGGAGGGAAGGCCTCATGCCGCATTCTCCCCGGGGGCGGACCCCGCGCCCGCGAAAGGTCGCCGTCGTCGGTGGCGGGTCCACCTACACCCCCGAACTCGTCGACGGATTCGCCCGCCTGCGTGAGTCCTTACCCCTCACCGAACTGGTGCTGATCGACCCGGCCGCGGACCGGCTGGAGCTCGTCGGCGGCCTCGCCCGCCGGATCTTCGCCAAGCAGGGCCACAGCGGCCGTATCGTCACCACCTCCGACCTCGACCGGGGCGTGGACGGGGCCGACGCCGTCCTTCTCCAGCTGCGTGTCGGGGGACAGTCGGCACGTGAGCGGGACGAGACCTGGCCCCTGGACTGCGGCTGCGTCGGACAGGAGACGACCGGCGCCGGCGGCCTCGCCAAGGCGCTGCGCACCGTACCCGTGGTCCTCGGTATCGCCGAGCGGGTGCGCCGGGCGAACCCGGACGCGTGGATCATCGACTTCACCAATCCGGTCGGCATCGTGACCCGCGCCCTGCTCCGGGCCGGTCACCGGGCCGTCGGTCTGTGCAATGTCGCCATCGGCCTCCAGCGGAAGTTCGCCGCGCTCCTCGAGGTGCGCCCGGAGGAACTGCATCTGGACCACATCGGGCTCAACCACCTCACCTGGGAGCGAGCCGTACGTCTCGGGGGCCCCGACGGCGAGGACCTGCTGCCCGCGCTCCTCGCCGAGCACGGCGGTGCGATCGCCCGTGATCTGCGCCTCCCCCGGACCGTTCTCGACCGGCTCGGCGTCGTCCCCTCGTACTATCTGCGCTACTTCTACGCCCATGACGACGTCGTGGCGGAGCTGAGAGGCAAGCCGTCCCGGGCCGCCGAGGTCGCGGCGATGGAGAAGCAGCTGCTCGCCCTGTACGGCGACCCGGCGCTCGAGGAGAAGCCCGCGCTCCTCGCCCGGCGCGGCGGGGCCCACTACTCGGACGCCGCGGTCGCCCTGGCCTCCTCACTGCTGCAGGACGGACCGGGTGATGTGCAGGTGGTCAACGTCCGCAACGGAGGCACGCTGCCGTTCCTGCCGGACGACGCCGTGATCGAGGTGCCCGCACGGATCGGCCCGACGGGTGCGCGGCCGCTGCCCGCGGCCGCGCTCGATCCGCTGTACGCCGGGTTGGTCGCGAGCGTCAGCGCCTATGAGGACCTGGCCCTGGACGCCGCGCTGCGCGGCGGCCGCGACCGTGTCTTCAAGGCGCTGCTCGCACATCCGCTCATCGGCCAGTACGAGGCCGCCGAGGCCCTGACGGACCGTCTCATCGCTCACAACCGGGAGTACCTGGCGTGGACCTGAACAGCCGGGATGGACATGGCCAGGGTCGGAATGGCCGGGATCGTCACGGCGGACATCGGAGCGGCCCGGATCGTCACGGCCGGGATCCGGACGGCCCGGATCGTCACGGCCGCGATGTGAACGGCCAGGACCCGCACGCCCGAGACCCGCACGCCCGAGATCTGCACGCCCGGGATCCGGACTGCCGCTTTCCGAACGGCTCGGTGCTGGCCATCGACGCGGGCAACAGCAAGACCGATGTGGTCCTCACCGGTCCCGACGGCAGCATCCTCGGCACCGCCCGCGGCGGCGGCTTCCGCCCGCCGGCGGTGGGCGTCGGGCCCGCGGTGGACGCCCTCGCCTAGACGGTCATGGCGGCCGTCGCGGCGGCCGGGCCCGCCCCGGGCACCCCGCCGTACGCCGCACATGTCTCCGCCTGCCTGGCCAACGCCGATCTCCCTGCCGAGGAACGCCAGTTGCAGGAGGCCGTGCACGCGCGCGGCTGGGCCCGTACGACACGGGTCGCCAATGACACTTTCGCCCTCCTCCGGGCGGGCGTGGACGAGCCGCGCGGAGTCGCCGTGGTGTGCGGCGCGGGCATCAACTGCGTGGGCATGCTGCCGGACGGCCGGACCGCCCGCTTCCCCGCGGTCGGCCGGATCTCCGGCGACTGGGGCGGCGGCGGAGGGCTCGCCGAGGAGGCGCTGTGGTTCGCGGCGCGGGCGGAGGACGGCCGCGGAGAGCCGACCGCTCTCGCGCACAAGCTCCCCGAGCACTTCGGGCTGCCCTCCATGTACGCGCTGATCGAGGCGCTGCATCTGGGGCGAGTCCCGGGCGCGCGCAAGCACGAACTCACGCCGGTGCTCTTCGAGACGGCATCGGCCGGTGACGCGGTCGCCCGCTCCCTCGTGCACCGGCAGGCCGAGGAGATCGTCGCGCTGGCGTCCGTCGCCCTGTCCCGGCTCGGCCTGCTCGACGAGGAGACCCCGGTGCTGCTCGGCGGCAGCGTCCTCACCGCCCGTCATCCCCTGCTGCACGACCGTGTCGCGGAGTTGCTCTCCACGAGGGCACCGAAGGCCGTCCTCCGGGTGGTCACCGCACCGCCGGTGCTGGGCGCGGCTCTGATGGGCCTGGACCGCACCGGCGCGCCACCGGAGGTCCATGCGCGGCTGCGGGAGCACTACGGCCCCGGCCACTCCTGAGAGCTGCCGCGGGCCGCCCCCCCCCCGATAAAGGGGCGGCCCGCGACGGGGTGGCTGTCCGGTGCTCAGGGAACGTACACGCTGTTCCCCAGCTCCGAGAGGCCGTACTGGCCCGGGTGCACGACGGAGTCCAGCTCGCCCGAGCAGTCGGCGCCCGTGAAGACGTAGGCCAACTGGTCCATGTCATTGCCGATACCGGACGAGAAGCCCTGGAGGGGGTAGCAGCCGTGAGGGTTCACATACGCCTCACCGTTGACGGTCAGCACCCCCCAGGCCGCCAGGGCGGTCTGAGGGACGGCGAGGGCGAGCAGTCCGGCCGCGGCGAGCATTCCGAGCGTGGTGGCGATGCGTCGCATGGGCGTACCTCCAGAAGCAGGGGCCGTTCGGCAGTCCCGTCGGGGCCGCCGAGCGTATCCGGAAGAATACTTACCGTCATGGGCGCATGGAGGTGCACGCCGCATCGGCGCCCCACCGGCGCGCTCGGGCGCGTGCTGCTTCACGGACGTCGGCGCGCACGCGTAACGGCCCGGCCACGCAAGGGAACCGAACGGATACCGTACGCGTCTTGAACGTCGCGGGTCAGGCCCCCATGGGCCGCCGACCAGTATGTTCGGTAGCGTTCCGAACAAGATCCAGTCAATCCGGTGTGGACGCCCGTCCCTGTGGTCATACTTCAGGCCGTGCACCTGTCCACGGCCGCGCCGGGCGACGGGCCACGGTCAGCGACCAAGGGGGAGGTCCAGTGACACACCCGCCGACAGGCGGCACGGCGGCGCCACCGGCCCCCGCGCGGCCGACCGCGTGGGCCGAGGGCATGGACCGGTTGAGATCCGGGGCGACCACGGAACCCGGCCGACTGCGGATCATCGGGGCCGTACTCGCCGCGCTCGTCGTCGCGTTCGGCACGGTGACGGCCTGGCAGGTGGCGGACCGCGCGGCCGCCGCGGACGACGTCGTGCTCCAGAGCCAGCCGCTCAGCGCCGACGCCGCCAGCATCTACCGCTCCCTCGCGGACGCCGACACCAGCGCGGCGGCCGGCTTCCTGGCCGGCGGCCAGTGGCCGCACGACGTCCGGGAGCGGTACGAGCGGGACATCGACACCGCCTCCGCGCTGCTGGTGAAGGCCGCCGCCAACAGCGAGGGGTCGGCCTCGGCCCGCCGCCAGATCTCCCGGCTCAACGAACAACTGCCCGTCTACACCGGCCTGGTCGAGCAGGCACGCGCCAACCACCGGCAGGGCCTGCCGCTCGGCGGGGCCTATCTGCGGTACGCCAACGAGCGGATGCGCACCGCACTGCTCCCCGCCGCCCGCGCGCTGTACGAGGCCGAGACCACCCGGCTCGAAGCGGACTACGACGACGCCGAGACGTGGCCGTGGGCGGCCCTGGGCACGGGCGTTGCCGCCCTGTCCGCGCTCGCCTGGGCCCAGCGCCGCGACTACCACCGTACGAACCGGGTGTTCAACCACGGTCTGCTGACGGCGATGGCCGCGTCGACCGTCGTCCTGCTGTGGCTGCTCGCGGGACACGCCGTGGCGGCCGGCGGTCTCCACGGGTCCTACGAGAACGGGGCGAGGTCGCTGCAGATCCTCAACGAGGCCCGTATCAGCACTCTTCAGGCCCGCGGTGACGAGAGTCTGACCCTGGTGGCCCGTGGCGCGGTGCTCACCTCCGACGGCAAGGACTTCTACGAGACCGGTTACCGCGCGCGTATGGCGGAACTGGCGGGTGACGGGGCGGAGAAGGCCGGACGGGGCACCCTGCTGGCCAGGGCGGAGCTGCTGGCCGACGACGCCGAGGGGCGCGAGCCGGTCCGCAGCGCCGTG
Source organism: Streptomyces sp. 8N706 (assembly GCF_052245415.1). NCBI lineage: Bacteria > Bacillati > Actinomycetota > Actinomycetes > Kitasatosporales > Streptomycetaceae > Streptomyces > Streptomyces sp. 8N706. Next base: position 11,461 of record NZ_JBQQBW010000126.1, read on the forward strand.
GCGGAGGTCCGCACCTGGCAGACGCTCCACAGGCAGGCCCGGAAGACCGACGAGGGCGGGAACTACGAGGACGCGCTGGAGCAGGTCATCGGCGACGGCGGCACCACTGGCACGTCCTTCGACCGGGTGGACGCGAACCTGGCGGCGGCGCTGGCCCACGAGCAGGAGGAGTTCAGGGAGGCGGCGGACGACGGGCGGGGGGCGTTGGCGGGGCTGCCGACCGGTGCCGCCGTACTGGCCCTGCTGGGCGCGACAGGCGCCGTGCTGGGCATCGGCCGCAGGCTGTCGGAGTACCGGTGAGGGGAGGTCCAGTGCGGCGTTCACCCATGCGGGCGTCACGGAGGCTACGGGGCTGGGGAGGCGTCGCGGGTATGGCCGTGGCCTGCGCGGTCACCGCGACTCTGCTGCCGCTGGCACAGCACCGGGCCGTCCCGGACGGGACCGTCACGGACCGGTCCATCAGGGCCCCGGCCGCAGCGGGGGCCGACCGGCCGCGGCAGTCGCCCGCGGGGGACTGCAAGGACCCGGAGGCGAGTCTGCGGCCCTCGGGCGCGAGCGGGCCCGCCGTCGAACGCATCAAGAAGCGCGCCTACTTGATCGCCGGTGTCGACCAGAACAGCTTCCGCTGGGGCTACCGGAACCCCGCCACCGGCGACCTCGAGGGCTTCGACATCGATCTGGCGCGGGCCATGGCCAGGGACATCCTGGGCCCCGAGGGCAGGGTCGTCTTCCGCGCCATCCCCACCAATCAGCGCATACCCGCCCTGGAACAGCGCAAGGTGGACCTCATCGTGCGGACGATGACCATCAACTGCGAGCGCATCAAGCAGGTCGCCTTCTCCACCGCCTACTTCGAGGCCGGGCAGCAGGTGCTCGTCCCGCGGGGCTCGCCGATCACCGCGTTCAACAGCACCCTGCGCGGCAAGAGGGTCTGTACGGCGGCCGGGTCGACGGGTGAGAGCGAGTTGCGGAAGCAGTCGCACGGCGCCGCGGTCACGACCGTGCCCAACCAACTCGACTGCCTGGTACGGCTGCAGCTCGGCCAGGCCGACGCGGTGATCACGGACAACGCGCTCGCGGCGGGGCAGGCGGCCCAGGACCCCTCGGTGAAACTGGTCGGTGAACCGTTCACCCGGGAGCCGTACGGCGTGGCGATGAATCTCGCCGACGAAGACCTGGTACGCCGGGTGAACAACGTCCTGGAGGACTACCGCAAGGGTGGGGACGACAGCGGTTGGATGACGGCGTACAAGCGCTGGCTCGAGGCCGACCTCGACGGCATCACCGGTCCGCCCGCGCCCAAGTACAAGGACTGAGCGGACGAGAACCGACCGCGGCACAAGACCGACCGTACGAGAACCGACCGCAGGACAACGACCGAGCGCAGTACGAGAACCGACCGCAGTACGAGAACCGACCGCGGCATGAGGACCGACCGCGCAGACGCTGCACGCACCGCGAGCACAGAAAGGTGATCGATGGGGGCTCCGGGACCCACCGGCGGCGTCCCGGTCATGGACCGGGACGAGGTTGATCGCGCGCTGGCCAGGCTCGGCGCCGAGCACGAGGCGATCGAGACCTCACTGCTCGCCCTTCAGGACCACGCGGGCCGAAGGCTCCTGGAGGGCGCCGAGCTGACCGGCACCACCAAGAGCCGCTGGGCCTCCGCCGAACACGTCATCACGCTCCTCTGGACACACTTCGACGCCTACACCGCGGCGCTGCGGACCGCCCGGGAACTGCGCTCCCGGCGCCGCTGGCCGACCCGCGAGGACCTCGTCGAACTGACCGGGCTGCTGCGTGGCCCCGCCGTCACCCTCCCGCACACCACCGGCCCGAGCGGTACCGCGGCTTTCGAGCTGTCCCCCGACATCACCGGGCCCGCCCGCCTCAGCGAGCAGTTGAGCCTCGAAGAGCTGGTCGGGCGGATGAACCGGTGGTACGCGCAGACCCTGGACCTGGTGGTGGCGGCCGACGCCGTCTGGTCCGCGCTGCCCGCCCGTATCGATCTGCTCTCCGCCGAGCTGCAGCGCACGCGCTCCCTCGCCCACTCCGTCGGCGTACGCCCCGGAGAACACCCGGCGGGGGACGACCTGGAGCGGATCACCGACGAGCTCACGGGGCTGCGCACCGCGGTGGTCTCCGACCCGCTCGCCTTCTGGAGCCCGGCGCGTTCGGGCAGCTCTGCGCCCGGCGGCGGCCGTCCGGACACCGGCCGCTACGACCGGGCGGCCCGCGCCCTGGAGGACGTACGCCGCGACATCGAGGCCGTCCTCGCCGTGCGCCAGGACGCCGAGCAACGGCTGCTGCACCTGCGCGACATGCTGTCCCGGGCCGACCGTACGCTGACCGAGGCGCGGGAGGCCCGCGGCGAGGTCCTGGCGAAGATCGCCGCGTCCGAGGTGCCCGCGGTGAGCGGCCCCGCGACGGCGCTGCACGAGCAGCTGGCGACGGCGGCGGACTACCGGCGCCGCTCGCAGTGGCACCGGCTCTCCCCGCTGCTGGACACGCTGGAGGAGCGGGCGGAGGACGAGCTGATGCGGGCCCGCGAGTCGCTGACGGCGGTGACCGCGCCGCTTGCCGTACGGGCCGAACTGCGCGGCCGGCTCGACGCGTACAAGGCGAAGGTCGCCCGGCACGGCATGGCGGAGGACCCGCTGCTGACCGAACGGTACGACGCGGCGCGACGGATGCTGTGGAGCGCGCCGTGCAATCTGCGCGCCGCCGAACAGGCGGTGTTGCGTTACCAGCAGGCGGCGGCGGAGGTTCTGGTGCCGAGACAGGCCGGTCCCGAGGACCGTGAGGGGGACGGATGAACACCTGCCAGCGACCCGGCTGCCCCGGGTCGTACGAGGACTTCGGCGGCGGCGAGCTGTACTGCGGCACCTGCGGGCTGGCCCCGGTCGTGGCCCCCGACGGGATGGTGACCTCACCGCCCACCGGAATCGCGGGCGGCGGAAAACGGGACAGTGCGTCGAGCTCCTCCTCCCGCGCCGGCTCACGCCCCTCGTCCCGCTCGTCGTCCTCCCGCCGCTCGGTGTCGGGGCGGCTGTCCCGCTCGCCGTCGGGCGGGGCGGCGGCGCGGTCGGTGTCGGTGCGCAGCTCCGGGTCCTCCTCGGCCTCGTCCGGCCGCAACAAGCTGGGTGCGGGGCTGGTCTCAGTCCCGGAGGTGCCACGTCCGGATCCTCGGACGGCGGTCCTGGAAAACCCCGAAGTGCCCGAGCGGAAGCGATTCTGCAGCCGGGGCGACTGCGGGGCGCCGGTGGGCCGTGCGCGCGGGGACCGCCCGGGACGCACGGAGGGCTTCTGCACCAAGTGCGGCCACCCGTACTCCTTCGTGCCGAAGCTGAGGACCGGTGACATCGTGCACGGCCAGTACGAGGTGGCGGGCTGTCTCGCGCACGGCGGCCTCGGCTGGGTCTATCTGGCGGTGGACCGGGCGGTGTCCGACCGCTGGGTGGTCCTCAAGGGCCTGCTGGACAGCGGTGATGAGGACGCGCTCGCCGCGGCGGTCTCCGAGCGGCGCTTCCTGGCCGAGATCGAGCACTCCAACATCGTCCGCATCTACAACTTCGTCGAACACCTCGACCAGCGGACCGGCAGCCTCGACGGCTACATCGTGATGGAGTACGTCGGCGGCAAGTCCCTGAAGGACATCGCCAACGAGCGGCGGGGCGCGGACGGCCGCCGCGATCCGCTCCCCGTCGAGCAGGCGTGCGCGTACGGACTGGAGACGCTGTACGCGCTCGCTCATCTGCACGCCCGGAACCTGCTGTACTGCGACTTCAAGGTCGACAACGCCATCCAGCAGGAGGACCAGCTCAAGCTGATCGACATGGGCGCCGTCCGCAGGATGGACGACCGGGACAGCGCGATCTACGGCACGATCGGCTACCAGGCGCCGGAGGTGCCGGAGTACGGGCCCTCGGTCGCCTCGGACCTCTACACGGTGGCGCGGACGCTCGCGGTGCTGACCTTCGACTTCCAGGGCTACACGAATGTGTTCGTGGACAGCCTGCCCGACCCCGGCCACATCGAGGTCTTCCGCCGCTACGAGTCCTTCTACCGCTTCCTGGTCCGTGCCACGGATCCCGATCCGGCGCGGCGGTTCGCCTCCGCCGAGGAGATGGCGGAGCAGCTGACGGGTGTGCTGCGGGAGGTCGTGGCGCTCCGGACGGGGCGTCCGCGGCCCGCGCTGTCCACGCTCTTCGGGCCGGAACTCCGGGTCACGGACACCCAGTTGTTCGCCGAGCACTCGGGCGCGGTCTCGGTACTGGGGCTCCGGTCGGCCCCGGCGCGGACGAGCCGCTTCCGGCCGGGGCGGAAGTCCGGCCCGGGTTCCGGTTCGGATTCCGGCTCAGGGCCGGGCGCCGTGCCGCGGCAGCAGGCGGGCGTGGGGCAACGCGCCACCGGAGCGGCGGGGGACCCTGCGGCGGGCGGCACCGGAGGCTCGTACGGGCCGGTGGGCCACGTGCCGGGCCAGGCCGTACACGGCGGACCGTACGGGGCGATGACGGCAAGCGCCGCTGGTCAGCCCAGTGTTGGGCAGAGCGGCGCCGGGGCCGGGGGCCATGGCGGGGCGCCCTTCGCGAGCAGCGGGGCCGCGGGCGCGTACGCAGGAGGCGGGATGGGGGCGTCGCCGTACGGCACGGTTGGTTCCGGGTCCAGTTCCGGTTCCGGGTCCGGTTCCGGGTCCGGGTCAGGTTCCGGTTCCGGGTCCGGTTCCGGGTCCGGTTCCGGGGGTTCCGGTTCCGGTGTGCACGGCGCGTATGGCGCGGCGGTGGCGTCCGGCGGCGGGGCCGTCGGGCACGGCTCTGTGGCCGTCGGGCCGGGCGGACCGGAACCGGTCGGGCCGGGCTCACCGGTCGACCCCTTCGGCACGGGCGCCGACGGTGACGGCACCCACCCCGGAATCGCGCCACTCGACACCCGTGCCACCGTGCTCGCCCTGCCCGTACCCCGGGTCGATCCCCGGGACCCCAACGCCGGATTCCTCGCGGGGCTGATGGCCTCCGCGCCCGCGGAGTTGCTCGCCGCACTGGAAGGCGCGCCGGGTGACTCGGTGGAGCGACGGCTCCGGGAACTGCGCGCCCGGTTGGAGCTGGGTGAATCGGCCGTCGCGGCCCGGACGCTGGCAGAGCTGGAAGGCGAGCACCCCGACGACTGGCGGGTGGTCTGGTACCGCGGTGTGGCCTCGCTCGCGACCGGTGACCACGAGTCCGCGGCCCTCTCCTTCGACGCCGTCTACGACGCGTTCCCCGGCGAGTGCGCCCCGAAGCTGGCCCTCGGTGTCTGCGCCGAGGTACTGGGCCAGTTGGACAACGCCGCCGAGTACTACCACCTCGTATGGGTGACCGACCCGAGCTATGTGAGCGCGGCGTTCGGCCTCGCCCGGGTGCGGCTGGCCGCCGGGGACCGTACGGGCGCGGTGAGCGCCCTGGAATCCGTACCGGAGGCGTCGATCCACTACACGGCGGCCCGGGTCGCGTCCATACGGGCCCGGCTGCGCCGGCGCGCGGCGCGGGACCCGCTGTTCGACGACCTCACCGCCGCCGCCCGACAGGTGGAGCGGCTCCAGGAGTTCGGCCTGGACGCGGTACGCCGCGAGCAGTTTTCCACAGAGGTACTGGGCTGCGCGCTGGACTGGGTACTCTCCGGGAGACACGGCGCGCCACCGGAGGGCGCCGTTCCCGGTGGGCAGGGCTCGCTGCTCGGCAGCAGCCTGGACGAGCGGGACCTGCGCTTCGGTCTGGAGCGCTCGTACCGCGTACTCGCACGGCTGGCACAGCGCGGCGAGGAGCGGATCGAACTGGTGGAGCGGGCCAACCGTTTCCGCCCCAGGACATGGGTGTAAGAGATGTCGCAGATGCCCCAGCCACCCCAGTTGTCCGCCTGCCCGAGCTGCCATGAGCCGCTGGAGTCGGGCGACAACTTTTGCGGCGCGTGCGGCGCCGACCTCGCGGCGGCGGTGCCGCCGCCGACGGGCCGGTCCGCGGCCGCGCTCAATGGGTCCGCCCGGCCCTCGCCCGCGAAGGGCGACGTCCCCCGGCCGTCCCCGGACCCCAGAGCGGATACCGACGGCGGCCTCTCATGGGACGCCCGCCCCGCCCCGGACAACGCCCCCGCGCCAGGCGCCGGATCCCCACCGGCGAGTGGACCCGCCCCGGGCGGCAGGACCACGCCGCCCACCGAGCACGCCCCGGGGACCGGCGCACCGGACACCGGCCCCGCGCCAGGCAGCACGCCTGCGGCGGACAGCGAGCCGGTGCCGACCAACAGGTACGCCCCGAGCACCTGCCCCGCTGCGGGCAACACCCCTGCAGCGGACAGCGAGCCGGTATCGACCAACAGCTACGCCTCGAACAGCGGGCCCGTACCGGCCAGGGGGCCTGCGCCGGACAGCCGGACCGCGTCGCACGCCGAGCAGGCCCCGGACGCCGAGCACGCGACCCACACCGGGCCCGCGCCGGACGGCGGTCCCGTGCCGCCACCGCCGCAGCCCGACACCCGGCTCCCCTACGGAGCAGCGGGCACAGCCGTCCCGCCGCCGCCCGCCCATGCTCCGGCGGTGCCCGCCTCGCCCGTACCACCGCAGCCAGTCGCGCCCCCTTCGGCGCCTCCTGCGGCGCCCGCCGCGGCGTGGCAGCCCGGGCCCTCTCGGGACAGCCACCCGGGGGCCCAGGAGACGCACCTCCCCGGGGACCCGGGGGCCAGTGCCCCGGCCGGAGCGGGGCTGTCTCAGGGCCCCGGAGACACGGGGGCCCACTCCACCGACTCCGGCGCCACGGCGGCCGAGCCGAGCACCGCTCCGAGCGGTTCCGGCGACGGGGACGACTACTCCCTGCCCGCACCCACTG
>NZ_JBQQBW010000127.1:0-18215 GCF_052245415.1 Streptomyces sp. 8N706
TTCTCCCCCCCCCCCCCCCCCCCCCCGCCACGGCACCAGGTGCCGCAACAACCGGGTCCTACTTCACCGATCCCGCCATGACCCCCTGCACGAAGTGGCGCTGGAAGGCGAAGAACACGACCACCGGCACGATCAGGGACAGGAACGCCCCGGGCGCCAGCACGCCGATGTTGCTGCCGAACTGCCGCATCTGCGACTGGAGGGCCACCGTCAGCGGCTGCGACTCGCTGTCGGCGAAGATCAGCGCGACGAGCATGTCGTTCCACACCCACAGGAACTGGAAGATGGCCAGGCTCGCGATCGCCGGCCGCCCCAGCGGCAGAACGAGTTGTACGAAGATCCGCCATTCGCCGCCGCCGTCCATCCGGGCGGCCTCCAGCATCTCCCGCGGCAGCTCCGCGAAATAGTTGCGGAGCAGGAAGATCGCGAACGGCAGACCGTAGGCGACGTGGAAGAGCACGACGCCGGGGACGGAGCCGAACAGCCCGAGCCCGCCGAGCAGCTGGGCCACTGGCAGCAGGCCCACCTGGATGGGGACGACGAGCATCCCGACCACGATCAGGAAGATCCAGTCCCGGCCGGGGAACTCCAGCCAGGCGAAGGCGTAGCCGGCCAGGGCCGCGATCACGACCACGGCGATGGTGGTGGGCACCGAGATGAGCACGGTGTTCCAGAAGGCCTGGACGATGCCCGAGTCCTTCAGCAGCGCCGAGTAGCTGTCGAAGGAGAGCCCGGCGGGGTCGGTGAGGGCAGTCCACCAGCCGGTGGTGGCGTTGTCCTCCTCCGAGCGCAGCGACGAGAGGAACAGCCCCAGGGCCGGGGTGAGCCACAGCAGTCCGACGATCGCCAGGAGGGCCTGCACCAGGCCGCCGCTGACCCGTTTCGCCAGCCAGGCGGCCGGCCGCTTCCGGGGAGTGGCGTGGAGGGTGGTCATGACTGGCTCCTGCGGAAGCGTCGGATGTTGAAGGCCATGGCCGGGACGACCAGGAGCAGCAGCAGGACGCCGAGGGCGCTGCCGAGTCCCTGGTTGTTGCCGCCGCCGAAGGAGACCAGCCACATCTGCATGGCCAGGACGTTGGCCTCCTGCTGTACGGGCCCGGGGGCGATGATGTAGACGAGGTCGAAGACCTTCATCACATTGATGACCAGGGTCACGAAGACCACGGTCAGGACGGGGGCCAGCAGCGGCACGGTGATCCTGCGGAAGATCTGTCCCTCGCTCGCGCCGTCCATCCGGGCCGCTTCCAGCACATCCCTGGGCAGGGCGGCCAGTCCGGCGCCGATGAGCACCATGGAGAACCCGGTCCAGATCCACAGATAGGCGCCGATGATGGCGGGGGTGACCAGGGCGGGGCCGAGCCAGGCGATGCCCTGGTACGGCTCGGCGAAGTTCGCGGCCGGCAGCTGCACGGCGTACGAGCCCGCCTTCAGGCCGGTGAAGCGGTACGAGCCGTCGGCGGCCGTGGTGGCCTTCGCCGTGACCTTGCCGTCCCGTACCGCCTCGACGGTCATTCCGGGCAGTCCGCTTTCGGCCGGGTCCACGCGGCCCGGCTTGCCGCCCCCGCCGGGGGTGAAGTCGACGTAGACGACGCCCCGCAGCTCGTCGCCGCCGGCCTTGGCGGCCGCTGCCGCACGGGCGGGCTCGGCCTCCTTGGGCAGTTCCTTGGGCGGGACGCCGACCAGGGGGAGGTTGACGGTCTGTCCCGGGCCGAGGTCCTGTGCCGTACGGTACGAGCCGTCCGCGCGTCCCTTCAGCCCCGGCCCGTCCTGCTGCGGTCCCACGCCCTCACGGGCACGGGCGTTCGGGAAGGCCGCCCCTTCGTGGAAGGAGTCGTGCACGCCGACGGCCACCGCGTTGAGCACCCCGCGCTCGGGGTCCTGCTCGTAGACGACGCGGAAGATGATGCCCGCGGCGAGGAAGGAGATCGCCATCGGCATGAACATCAGCAGCTTGAACGCGGTCGCCCACCGGATCTTCTCGGTGAGCACGGCGAGGATCAGCCCGAGCCCGGTCAGCAGCGCCGGAGCGACGACGACCCAGATGGCGCTGTTGCGGATCGCGGTGAGCGTCGCCGGGTCGCGGAACATCTCGGTGTAGTTCTCGGCGCCGACGAAACGGGTCCCGGAGGCGTCGAAGAGGCTGCGGCCGACGGTGAACAGGATCGGGTACGCGACCAGGGCACCGAGCAGGAGCAGCGCGGGCAGCAGGAAGACGAGGGCGATGAGCCGCCGTCGCCGCGTGGCGCGCCGGCGGGGGTCCGCCCCGCTGCTGCGGGGCGGAACTCCGTCGGGCGCGTGCTTGCCGGACGCGACTTTCTCTCGTTTCTCCGGCACTGCGGTGGCAGACATGGTGAGGGCTCTCAGTCCTTGTAGGCCTTGGCCGCGGCGGCCTCGAGCTTCTTGGCGGTGGCCTGCGGGTCGGACGGGTCGCGCAGGAAGTCCTGGAGGATCTTCCATTCGCCCGCGCCCTGGGTCCCGCCGAAGGCGGCCGGAGCCTGGTCGGACATGTCGAACCGCATGGAGTCGCCCGCCTTCACCAGCGACTCGGCCGTCTTACGGCTGGTGGCGTCCGCGTAACTGCCCAGGTCCAGCTTCTCGTTGGGGGAGATGAAGCCGCCCGCCTTCGCCCAGATCTCGGCCGCCTCCGGCGTCGCCATGTACTCGACGAGCTTCATGGCCGCCTCACGGTTCTTGCCGGCCTTCAGTACGGTCGCGGCGTCGCCGCCACCGACGACCGGGGCCTTTCCGCCCTTGACGGCGGGGAAGGGGAAGAACTTGGCGTCCTCGCCGACCTTCTTCTTGAACTGGCCGGAGATCAGACCGCCGACGAAGTCGCCCTCGTAGACCATCCCGGCCTTGGGGCTGTTGCCGAAGACCTGCTCGACGGACTCGGGGAAGTCGGTGCGCAGCGCCTCGGAGCCGCCGCCCGCGACCAGGTTCTTGTCCTTGAACAGCTCGCCCAGGGTGGTGAGCGCCTTGACCACGGAGGGGTCGGTCCACGGGATCTTGTGGGCGGCGAGCTTGTCGTACTTCTCGGGCCCGGCCTGGGAGAGGTAGATGTTCTCGAACCAGTCGGTGAGCGGCCATCCGGCCTCGCCCGCGACGGAGAAGGCGGGCAGGCCCGAGTCGGCGACGGTGCGGCCCGTCTTCAGCAGCTGCTCGTAGCTCTTGGGCGGCTGCACGCCGGCGGTGTCGAACGCCTCCGGGCTGTACCAGACCGTCGACTTGTGGGACGCCTTGAAGTAGAGGCCGTAGAACTTGCCGTTGACGCTGCCGTAGTCGCGCCACACCGGCGCGAAGTTGATCCCGGCCTTCTCGTACACGCTGGCCGACAGGGGCTGGAGCCAGCCCTTGTCGGCGAACTGCTGGAGGACGCCGACCTGCGGCACCATCACGACGTCCGGGGCGTTGCCGCCCTCGATCTTGCTGCCGACGACGGTGGAGACATTGTCACCGGTCGAGATGAAGTTGACCTCGGCGCCGGTCTTCTCGCTGAAGGCGTCCAGGACCTTCTTGAAGTTCTTCTGCTCCACGCCGGTCCAGACGCCGGCGACGGTGACCTTCTTGCCCTTGAGCTCCTGCTCGCCGGAGCTTGCCGTTCCGGTCGTGCCGCTGCAGGCCGTCGCCGTCAGCGCGAGGCCGAGGGCCAGCGCGCCGGAGGCCGCTGTACGCCGTCTCATGGTCGGGTTCATGGGGTATTTCCCTTCGAGGAGGTGGAGAGGGGAAGATCGCTGATCCACCAGGCAGCGGTGGAGCCGGGAAGCATCCCCGGGGTGCAGTCCCCGCTGGCCAGCAGCGGGGTGCCGGATACGGGCGCCGGGACGGGGTCCGTGCCGAAATTGACCGCGCACACCAGCCCGTCGCCGCGGACGAAGGCGAGGACCTGCGGCGGCGTCTCGAGCCAGCGCAGAGTGCCTTCGCCCAGCTGGGGCAGGCTGCGCCGGAGCTGCAGCCCGTCGCGGTAGAGGTGCCAGAAGGAGCGGGTGTCGGCCAGCGCCCGGTCGGTGGCGTGATCGGCGAACCACTCGGGCTGCGGCAGCCACGGCCGGGCGGCTCCCGCGCCGGAGGTGAAGCCGAACGGTGAGGCGTGGCCCGTCCAGGGCAGCGGTACGCGGCAGCCGTCGCGGACGTGTTGGCGGCTGCCGGTCCGGTGGAAGATCGGGTCGGTGAGGACCTCGTCGGGCAGGTCGACGACTTCGGGCAGGCCCAGCTCCTCGCCCTGGTAGACGTAGGCGGCGCCGGGCAGGGCCAGCATCAGCAGGGCGGCGGCACGGGCGCGGGCGGGACCGAGCCCGCTCGCCTCCCCGCTCGGCTCGCCCGCGTAGCGGGTGACGGTCCGGACCTGGTCGTGGTTGTTGAGCACCCAGGTGACGGTGGAACCGGTGCCGGCGATGTCGCGCATCGCCTCGGCGATGGTCTTCCGGAAGGTGTCGACATCCCACCGGGCGCTCAGCAGATGGAAGAAGAAGGCCTGGTGCAGCTCGTCGGGGCGGACGTACTCGGCGTGCTCGCGGGCCGTGGGCACCGACACCTCGCCGACCAGCAGCCGGTCACGGCCGTCGCGGGCGGTGTACTCCTCGCACACCGCGCGCCAGTCCCGCCACACCTGGTGCACCTCGGGCTGGTTCCAGGCCAGCGGGTTGACCGAGTCGCGGGACCGCTCGTCCGCCTCCGGGTCGGGGGAGTCGGGGAGCTCGGGGTGCTTGTAGAGGCCGGCCGCCACATCGATGCGGAAGCCGTCCACACCGCGGTCGAGCCAGAAGCGCAGCACCTCGTCGAAGTGGTGGCCCACGGCGGGCTCGCGCCAGTTGAGGTCGGGCTGCTCCGGGGTGAACATATGCAGGTACCACTGGCCTTCCCGGCCGTCCGCCTCGCGGACCCGGGACCAGGCGGGGCCGCCGAACATGGCCCGCCAGTTGTTGGGCGGCAGCTCCCCGTGGGCTCCCCGGCCGTCGGCGAAGTGGAAGCGGGAGCGGGCCTTGCTGTCCGGGCCGCTCTCCAGGGCCTCGCGGAACCAGGGGTGGGCGCTGGAGCAGTGGTTGGGGACGATGTCGATGAGGACCTTCAGCCCCAGCCGGTGGGCGTCGGCGACCAGCTGGTCGAACTCGGCCAGGTCCCCGTAGACCGGGTCCACGCCGCAGTAGTCGGCGACGTCATAGCCGTGGTCGTGCTGCGGGGAGGGGTAGAAGGGGCTCAGCCAGATGCCGTCCACCCCGAGCTTCTTCAGATACGGCAGCCCCACCCGGACCCCGGCCAGGTCGCCGATGCCGTCGCCGGTGCTGTCGAGGAAGCTGCGGACGTAGACCTGGTAGATCACCGCATCCCGCCACCAGTGCTGGGTTGTGGCGGTCGTGGCTATGAGCATGTCCCGTTGACCTGTTCTGAGTCGATGCGGCCTCGATGGGTCAGCCGCCGTTGTGCATGCATGTTAAGTAGCCGTGTCGAACAGGTGTCAACGAGTCTGCGAGAACAATCCCAGAACGGTCGCACAGTTGTCCTGGTTTGCCCGGATGAAAACAGGAGCTACATAAGCTCACTTACTCAACAAGTAAGTAGAAGGGGTGGTGACGAGCCGCCCGAGTCAGCCTCGGCGCGCGATCGCCTCGAGCTCCCGCTGCAGACGGGCGACGGCGCTCGCGGGTGTCTGCCGCTGGGCCAGCGCGTCATGGACGACGGCCTGCACCGCCAGGTTCACCTGCTCGTACCGGGGGCTCTTGGGCCGCGGCTTGGCGGTGAGGACGCTCTCCTCGAGCGTGGGCAGGTACGGGAAGCGGCGCACCAGCCCGGGATCGTCGTACAGGTCGGCCCATACGGGAGGCAGCGAGCCCTCGGTGAGCACCCGGCGCTGCACGCGCTCGCTCGTCAGATACCGGATCAGGTCGGCCGCGGACTTCGGGTGCCGTGAGTCGGTGTTCACCGCGAGGTTGGAGCCGCCGAGGATGCTGGAGCCGGGCCCCTTCGGCCCCGGCAGCGGCACCACTCCGAGCTTCCCCGCAACCTTCGAGCCCTCCCCGTTGGCCTGGGAGTACGCGTACGGCCAGTTGCGGAGGAAGAGCAGCCGTCCGTTCTGGAAGGCCTCCCGGGACTCCTCCTCCTTGAAGGTGAGTGCCTTCTTCGGGATCCAGCCGTCCCGGACGCCGCCGGTGAGGAACTCCAGCCCCTTACGGGCGGCGGGCGAGCCGACGGTGACCCGGTCGCCCTCGTCGGCGAGGACCGTCCCGCCTGCGGACTGGATGGCCTCGGCGGTGTTCACCGTGAGGCCCTCGTACGGAAGGAACTGTCCGGCGTAACCGTCCAGCCCGTACCGCGGGGCGACCGTCCTCGCCAGCCGTCTCAGCTCGGCCCAGGTGCGGGGCGGCCGCTCACCGGCCCGTTCCAGCACGTCCTTGCGGTAGTAGAGCAGGCCCGCGTTGGTGACATAGGGGACGGCGTGCAGCCGGCCGCCGAACGTGGCGGTGTCGACCACCGGCGGCAGGAAGCGCTTCAGCGGGAAGCGGTCGCGGTCGAGCGGGGCGATCCAGCCCGCCGCGGCGAACTCGGACGTCCAGGCGACATCGATATTGAGCACGTCGAAGCGGCCGCTGCCGGACCGCAGGCTGGTGACCATCTGCGCGCGGACCTCGTCCGCGGCCTCCGGCAGCTCGACGAGGGTCACCTTCTCGGCGGGGTGCGTCCGGTTCCAGTCCTTCAGCACACCGCGGAGATAACCGGTCAGATCGACGCCCGTGACCAGGGTCATCGGGCCCCGGCCGCCGGGACCGGCCGCGAGTTCGCCACCCGTCGTGCCCGTCCCCGCGTAGCCCGCGAGAAGCAGCGCCGCTGCCAGGAGCCCCCTACCCGCGGCACGCGTCCACCGCATAGGTTCCTCCTCGTGCGCCGGCGCCGGCCTGGCGTGCCCGGCGTCCGGGCACCTGTATACCCGTTAGGCATGCGCGATACTAGATGTCGCATAAAGGTCCGAGGGCGATCCGGCTCACAGCCGGGGAGCGCCGTCAGCGACCACCTAACGGGCAAGTACGGCGGGAGGGAGGAGGGCGAGCGTGCGTCTGCCCCTCCTGGCACTTCTCTCCAAGGGCCCCGCTCACGGTTACGAGCTCAAGCAGGCCCTTGAGAAGCTTCTGGGCGCGGCGTACCCTCAGCCGAACGTCGGGCAGATCTATGTCACCCTCAGCAGGCTGGAGAAGGCCGGACTGATCGAGGGCGAGGACGTCACCCAGTCCAGCAGGCCGAACAAGCGCATCTACCAACTCACCGCGGCGGGCCGTGAGGCGGTGGCCGCCTGGTTCGACGAGCCGACGGACGAGCCACGGGTACGGGACGAGTTCTTCATGAAGCTCGCCCTCGCCCCGAGCTCGGGGACGGCCGACCAGATCGCCCTGATCAACAAGCAGCGCCGCCACTACCTCAACACCATGCGCGATCTGTCGAAGCTGGCCGCGGCCGAGGACCGGGACAACCGGGTGGCACAGCTGCTGATCGAGGGTGCGATGCTGCATCTGCAAGCCGACCTCGACTGGTTGGAGCGATGTCAGGAGGAGCTGGAATGAGCCGCGAGGACCGGCTCCCCACCGGAGCCGGGGAGACGACCCCCGCCGGGGACGCGCCCCCCATCGTCAGGGCCGAGGGCCTGGTGAAGACGTACCGCACGGACGGTGCCACGGCCCGGGCCGTACGCGGTGCCGACCTCGTCGTGGAACGGGGCGAATTCGTCGCCGTGACCGGTCCCTCGGGCGCCGGGAAATCGACCCTGCTGCATCTGCTGGGCGGGCTCGACCGGCCGGACAGCGGCAAGCTGTGGCTCGACGGCCGCCGGGTGGACTCCTACAGCGAGGCCCGCTGGGCCGTACTGCGCCGCCGCAGCATCGGCATCGTCTTCCAGTTCTTCAACCTGGTCTCCAACCTCACCGTGGCCGACAACGTCGAGCTCCCCGCTCTCCTGGCCGGGCGCAGTCCCCGGCAGGCCCGGGAGAGCCGTGCCGAGCTCCTGGCCGAGCTGGGCCTGGAGGGCAAGGAGAACAGCACCCCCGGCGAGCTGGCCGGCGGGGAGCAGCAGCGCGTCGCCCTCGCCCGCGCGCTGGTCAACCAGCCCAGCCTGCTGTTGGCCGACGAGCCCACCGGCAGTCTCGACAGCAAGGGCACCCGTGAGGTCCTGCGACTGCTGTCCCGCTATCACCAGCGCGGTCAGACGATCCTGCTGGTCACCCATGACGCGAGGGTCGCGAGCACCGCGGACCGCGTGATCAGCTTCTTCGACGGCCGGATCGCCGACGACGCGACGCTCGGCGCCGGTGCCCGGCGGGGCGACGGCGTCGCCGATGTGCTCGAACTGAAGGGCTGAGCAGGATGCGGGCCACGGTGCGCTGGGTGCGCGCCGACCTCCGGAAGCATCGCGGCGAAGCCCTGTTCCTGGTCCTCGCCACGGCCGGGATCATCGTCTCCCTGCTGCTGGCGGGCGCCTTCCTGGCCTACGCGGCCAACCCCTGGCAGCGGGTCTTCAGCCAGTCCGACGGCGCGCATGTGTGGATCCATGCGAAGGCCGGGCCGGAAACCGAACGGCTCACCGGAGAGCTCACCGGACTCGAGGGCGTCGACGCCGCCGCCGGTCCCTTCTCCACCGCCCCGGCCACCGCCGAGCTCGGCGGCACCAGGGCGACGCTGCAACTGCGCGGCACCGGAGGCGAGCCGCCAGAGGTGGCCCGCCCGCTGGTCGCCTCCGGCCACTGGCTCGACCCGGCCACCACGGACGGCATCGTGCTGGAGAGCTCGCTCGCCCGCGCGCTGTGGGCCGAGCCGGGCGACGCGCTCGGCGTCCGCGGCCCCGGCGGCACCGTACGGCTGCGCGTGGCCGGGATCGCCGACAGCGCCGAGCCGGAGTTCCGGGCCGGGGAGACCTCCGGTGTCGGCTGGGTGCTCCCGTCGACGCTCGAGCGGGTCGAGCCGGACCCGCACCGCCTCGGCCAGACCATCGGGCTGCGGCTCGAGGACCCCGAGGACACCGACTACGCCGTCCAGCGTGCGGTCACCGAGCTCGGCGCCGAGCGGATCGCCAAGGTGTCCACCTGGCAGCAGGCGCGGGCCGACGCCGAGGGCGGTGACCGGCTCCTCGGGCTGCTGCTCGCCCTGTTCGGGCTCGGCGCGCTGCTGGCGGCCGCGCTGGCGGTGGCCGGAGCCGTGGGCACCAGGATCCGCGGCCATCTGCGGGACATCTCCGTACTCAAGGCGATCGGCTTCACCCCTGCCCAGGTCGTCCGGATGTTCCTCGTCGAGCATCTGGCCCTCGCCCTGCTGGGGGTCGTCTGCGGCGCGGTCCTCACCGAGGCCCTCGGCGCACGGCTCCCCGGCCGTATCGGCGACGCCATGACGCTCTGGCAGGACCTGCCCGAGCAGGCCTGGGTGCCGTCCGTGATCTCGGCCGGTGCCATGCTGCTCATCGCCGCGACGACCGGGCTGGCCGCCTGGCGGGCGGGCCGGGTCCCTCCCGTGCCGGTGGCCCGTGCGGCGATCCCCGTCAGCCGACGGATGTCCGCTACGGCGATCCGCGCGCTCGGCCTGCGGATCCCGCCCGCCCTCGTGCTCGGCTGGCGCGGCGCCTTCCACCACCCGGCACGCTCCTCGGCCGCCGTCGGCCGGCTGGCCGTGCCCCTGCTGCTCATCACCGTCGCCCTCGCCGCCTGGACCACCCTCGACCGCTTCGAGAGCCACCCCGAGAAGGTGGGGCTGGCCGCCGAGCTCACCGCCCGGGGCGACGGCCTCGACGACGCCGCGGTACGACGGCTGCTGACCGCCCGCCCCGAGGTGACCACGGCGCATCCCGGCGCCGAGGTGGAGGCGCTGGTCCCGGGACAGACGGGAACGATCACTCTGCGCGGCCTGGGCACGGCCGGGGATCCGTATCCCTTCTCCGTCGCCGAGGGACGCGCCGTCCGCGGCCCGGACGAGGCGGTGGCAGGTCAAGGTCTGCTCGACCTGCTGGAGGCCCGGGTGGGCGACTGGGTACGGATGACGGTCGAGGGCAGGCCCCAGGTCCTGCACATCGTCGGCCGCAGCCTCGAGCCCGAGAACGGCGGCCGGGTGATCTCCGCCTCCATGGACACCCTGCGCGAGCGGGACACCTCGCTGCGGCCGGACTTCTACCACCTCGAGCTGGCCGCCGGGGCCGACCCCGCCGCGGTGAGCACCGCACTGGCGGATTCGGCGCACGGCCGGCTGGACGTACGGAAGATCCCCAACCCGGCGGACGAGCTGTCGGCCGTCCGCGGGGTGATCGTGGGACTCGTGGCGGTACTGGCCCTGACCGGTCTCGCCGAGCTCTCGACGACGATCGGCGCGGGGGTGCGCGACCGCCGGAGGGATCTGCTCGCCCTCAAGGCCATCGGTCTGACTCCGCGACAGATCATGACGGTGATCGTGGCCGGTACGGGCTTCACCGCTCTGGCCGCCGCGGTGGCCGGCACAGCCGCCGGGGTCCTGGCCGCGGACTGGCTGATCGATCTCCAGGGGCGGGCCAGCGGCATCGGGGCGGGCATCGCCCAGCCGCCCCCGCCGGGGGTCCTGCTGCTGATCGGCGTGGCCGCGGTGGCCGGTGCGGTCGCGGTCTCGGTCCTGCCGGCCGTGCGCACCGTACGGCAACGACTCGCGGACACCCTGAGCGACACGCTCTGAGCGACCAGAGCCTGGACCGCCGGGGCCTGGGCGGCTGTGACCGGTGGTGGCCGGGACCGTAGGGGAGGCGCGTGGCGGTGCGCGCGGCCGGGACCCGTACGCGTGGCGGTGTGCGCGGCGGTGGCGGCCGGGGACTGGGCGGCTGTGACCGGTGGTGGCCGGGACCCGTAGCGGAGGCGCGTGGCGGTGCGCGCGGCTGGGACCCGTACGCGAGACGGGTGGCGGTGCGCGCGGCGGGGACCGTACGCGTGGCGTGTGGCGGTGTGCGCGGCGGTGGCGGCCGGGGCCTGCGCGGCTGTGACCGGTGGTGGCTCCGGGACCCGTAGGGGAGGCGCGTGGCGGTGCGCGAGGCGGGGACCCGTACGCGAGACGGGTGGCGGTGCGCGAGGCGGGGACCCGTACGCGTGGCGTGTGGCGGTGTGCGCGGCGGTGGCCGGTGGGGCCGGGACCGTATGCGAGGAGCGCGGCCGGGCGAACGGACCACGCCTCGCGTACCACGCGGTAGGCGAGGCGGCCCGCTGGTGTGTGCACGGCCCGGCGGGTGACCGCCCGCGGCCGACGGCCGGGGCCGCGGGCCGGGGCCGCGGGCATCGCGGGTGGCCGTGGCCGGGCGGGCCGGGGGCCGGCGCGGGGCCGCAGCCGGTGGCCCGCCCGGACGGGCTACGGCTCGACGACGACTTCCTGCGCCGCCGCCGTCGCGTCAGCGATCAGCTCCGCGTCCACCGGCACGTTCCGCTTGACCAGCGCCAGCGCGATCGGGCCCAGCTCGTGATGGCGCGCGGACGTCGTGACGAACCCCAGCTGCCGCCCCTCCTCGCCATCGGCCGCCAGCCGCACCGGCGCCCCGTGCCCGGGGAGCTTCACCTCACTGCCGTCCAGATGCAGAAAGACCAGCCGGCGCGGCGGCTTCCCCAGGTTGTGGACGCGGGCCACGGTCTCCTGGCCGCGGTAGCAGCCCTTCTGCAGATGGACGGCCGTACCCAGCCAGCCCAGCTCGTGCGGGATCGTCCGGTGGTCGGTTTCCAGGCCGAAGCGCGGCCGGTGCGCCTCGATGCGCAGGGCCTCCAGCGCGAGGACGCCGGCGGCCGGGCCGTTCGCCGCTGCGAAGGACTCCAGGTCCCCGCGGGGCAGGAAGAGGTCCCGGCCGTGCGGGGTCTCCCGTACCGTGACGCCGTCCGGGGAGTCGGTGATCGAGCCCGCCGGGAGGTGTACGACGGCGAACTCCTCCGTCGCGTCCTTCACCTCCACCCGGTAGAAGAACTTCATGCTCTCCAGATAGGCGATCAACTCGCCCTGGGTGCCCGGCTCGACGTGGGCCCAGGTGGTCTCGCCGTCGTCCACGAGGTAGAGCGCGTGCTCGATGTGCCCGTGCGCGGAGAGGACCAGGGCCTCGGTCGCCTGGCCCGGCGGCAGCTCGCTGACATGCTGGGTGAGCAGCAGATGCAGCCAGGCCAGCCGTTCCTCGCCGCTCACGGTGATCACTCCGCGGTGCGAGAGATCCACGAAGCCGCGGCCGTCGGCGAGCGCACGCTGTTCGCGGAACAGATCGCCGTAGTGCGCGGCGACGCCTTCGTCCGGGGCCTCGGCGGCGACGGCGCCGGGCAGCGAGAGCAGAGGGCTGGCTGGTGAGTGTGCCTGCATACGTACCAGCCTACGGTCCGGTGGTCGGCTCACCCTCTGGGCGGTCCGTATTCGCCGCCGTACCGGCCGTGGCCGAGCACTTGGCGCACCGACCGAAGATCGCGAAGTGCTTCATATCGGTGTCGAAGCCGAAGACGTCGCGCAGTTGGCCGGTGAAGCCGGACGCCACCGACACATCGGCCTCGATGATGTCGCCGCAGTCCCGGCACACCAGATGCAGATGGTGGTGCCGGTCCGCGAGGTGGTACGTCGGCGCTCCGTGCCCGAGATGGGCATGGCTGACGAGCCCCAGCTCCTCCAGCAGCTCCAGGGTCCGGTAGACCGTGGAGATGTTCACCCCGCCCGCGGTACGGCGCACCTCCGTGAGGATCTCGTCCGGGGTCGCGTGCTCCAGCTCGTCCACGGCCTCCAGAACGAGCTGGCGCTGCGGGGTCAGCCGGTACCCGCGCCTTCTGAGGTCGCTCTGCCAGTCGGTGGTCACCACACGGCCAGTGTAAGAGGGGCGGTTCCGACAGTGACGGGGGCGCCGCGTGTGGCCGGAGCGCTACTTGAAGAAGGCGATGCCGTCGTCGGGCAGGTCCTT
Source organism: Streptomyces sp. 8N706 (assembly GCF_052245415.1). Taxonomy (NCBI): domain Bacteria; kingdom Bacillati; phylum Actinomycetota; class Actinomycetes; order Kitasatosporales; family Streptomycetaceae; genus Streptomyces; species Streptomyces sp. 8N706. The sequence goes on from NZ_JBQQBW010000127.1 coordinate 12,887, forward strand.
GAGGTCCTTGGCCCACTCGCTGGGGTCGACGACCTTCTTCAGATGCGCGGACATGGAGGGGCGCAGCTCGACCTCGGGGGTGGCCTTCTCTCCGACCCACATCAGGTCACCGTTGACGTAGCCGTACAGCCGCTTGCCGCCCGAGTACGGACCCGAGGAGGCGGTGCGGGCGACGGCGTCGGTGGCCAGGTCGATCTGCGGCTTCTGATCGGCCAGCTCGCCGTACCAGATCTCCACGACACCTTGGTCGCGGACCATCACGGCCTCGACCTTCCGGTCCTTGTCGATCCGCCAGTAGCCGGACTCCGACTCCAGCGGGCGGACCTTGCGGCCCTCGCCGTCGAGCACCCAGGTGTGCGAGATGTACTCGAGGAAGTCCCGGCCGTCGTGGGTGAAGGTCACCTCTTGGCCGAAGTTGCACTTCTCGGCGCCGGGCCCCCCGTCCCCTTCGAAGACGGGGGCGAAGACGCCCGCCCCCTCCCAGTTGCCGAGGAGGAAGGCGAGGGGGACGAGGTCCGGGTGGAGGTCGGACGGGATCTCGATCATGAGCTCAGACGATCTCTAGACGGCGGAGGAGGCGTCGGTCAGCGCTGGCCCTGGTACAGCTTCTTCACGGTGATACCGGCGAACGCGACCACGCCGACGCAGACCAGAACCAGCAGGGCGATGAAGAATGCCTCAAGCACGAGCGCGCTCCTCGGAGGAGTGTGTGGTGTTACGGACCGAGCCCGAGTCTAGTCGGCGGCCCGGGCGGCGACGCTGCCAGGGCCGCCGCAGCCTCTCCGCGCGGCGTGAGGGGCTCGTGGGGTCGTGGCCCACCGGTTCTAGAGTGAGCACATGGCGAAGAAGTTCGTGATCAAGGTGACGGCCGGTGCGGATGCTCCGGAGCGGTGTTCTCAGGCGTTCACGGTCGCGGCGGTCGCCGTGGCCAGCGGGGTGGAGGTCTCGCTCTGGCTGACCGGTGAGTCCGCGTGGTTCGCCCTGCCCGGGCGGGCGGCCGAGTTCGAGCTTCCGCACGCAGCGCCGCTGCCGGACCTGCTGGAGTCGGTCCTCGCGGCCGGCCGGATCACCCTGTGCACCCAGTGCGCGGCGCGCCGGGAGATCACGGAGAAGGACGTCCTGGAGGGCGTACGGATCGCGGGGGCGCAGGTCTTCGTCAGCGAGGCGCTGGCCGACGACACCCAGGCGCTCGTCTACTGAGACGCTGCGGGGCCGCTGAGGGTGTTGGCTTGGCGCCGACCGGAGGAGGCGCTGAAGCCCACGGGTGCGCTGAGGGCCACGGGTGCGCTGAGGCCCGCGGCTGTGCTGAGGCCCGTGGGTGCGCTGAGGTCCACGGCTGTGCTGAGGCCCGCGGCTGCGCTGAGGCCGACGGAGACGCGAAGACCCACGGAGGCACGGAGACCCACGGAGGCGCGGAGCCGCTGAGCTCGGCCGGGGTGGGGGTGCGGCCTACTCGTCGTCGCCCCGGCTCTCGTCGCCGGTCTGCCGCCCGTAGTGCTCGAAACGGCGCCAGCTGTCGTCCAGCGGCTCGTCGTCCAGCCAGCTGTCGTCCGGCACGTCCCACCAGTGGTCGTCGGGCTCCCTGCGGTTGGCGACGATCGCCGCGACCGGTGGAATGACCATCGCGATCACGCACATGCCCACGGCGACCGGAACCGACCAGAGGCGCACGACGCCCCACGCCAGGACGAAGAGTCCCAGACACAGCCCCATCAGGACGAAATACCGACGGCGACGCCGTGTGTACATGTCTCCAGCGTACGGCCGGGGGCCTGGCGGCGTACTACGGAGCGCACGGCCGGGGAGGCCTGGCAGCGTACGTACGGAGCGCACGGCCGGGAGCCCGGTGGCGTACGTCCTGGACGTATGGGGGAGCCCGGCGGCGGGGGTAGCGGACGTACGGCCGGAGGCCGGGAGGCCCAGGAGTGGAAAGCCCGGAGGGCCGTACCCCTGAGAGTCCAACCCGGGGTACGGCCCTCCGGCCGTGGTGCGCGGTATGTCAGACGGCGATGGCGACGTCAGCCGCCGCGCCCTGCTGGGCGACGACCGTACGGTCCGCGGTCGCGCCCGGGACGAGGGCACGCAGCGTCCAGGTGCCGGGGGCCGCGAAGAAGCGGAACTGCCCGGTCGCCGAGGTCGGGACCTCGGCGGTGAACTCGCCGCCGCCGTCGAGGAGGCGGACGTAGCCCGAGACGGGCTCGCCGTCGCGGGTCACCGAACCCTGGATGATCGTCTCCTTGGCCACGTCCACTCCTGCCAGGTCGGGGCCGCCGGTCTTAGCTCCACACATGCGTGTCTGTTCCTTCAGTAGAGGGGCGGGGTGTCAGCTGTTGGCGCCGAGCTCGATCGGCACACCGACGAGGGAGCCGTACTCGGTCCAGGAACCGTCGTAGTTCTTGACGTTCTCCTGGCCGAGGAGCTCGTGCAGCACGAACCAGGTGAGCGCGGAACGCTCACCGATGCGGCAGTAGGCGATGGTGTCCTTCGCCAGGTCGACCTGCTCGGTCTCGTAGAGCTTCTTGAGCTCGGCGTCGGACTTGAAGGTGCCGTCGTCGTTGGCGTTCTTCGACCACGGGATGTTGCGGGCACTGGGCACGTGGCCGGGGCGCTGCGACTGCTCCTGCGGAAGGTGCGCCGGGGCGAGCAGCTTGCCGCTGAACTCGTCAGGGGACCGCACGTCCACCAGGTTGAGGCTGCCGATGGCGGCCACGACATCGTCGCGGAAGGCGCGGATGGAGGTGTCCTGCTCCTTGGCCTTGTACTCGGTGGCAGGCCGCTCCGGCACCTCGACGACCAGGTCACGGGAGTCGAGCTCCCACTTCTTGCGGCCGCCGTCGAGGAGCTTCACGCTGTCGTGGCCGTAGAGCTTGAAGTACCAGTAGGCGTAGGAGGCGAACCAGTTGTTGTTGCCGCCGTAGAGGATGACGGTGTCGTCGTTGGCGATGCCCTTCGCCGACAGGAGCTTCTCGAAGCCGGCCTGGTCGACGAAGTCACGGCGCACCGGGTCCTGGAGGTCCTTCTTCCAGTCGATCCGTACGGCGTTCTTGATGTGGTTCTTGTCGTAGGCCGAGGTGTCCTCGTCGACCTCGACGATGACCACCTTGGGGTCGTCGATGTGGGCCTCGACCCAGTCGGCGTCGACCAGGACGTCGCTGCGGCTCATGTTGTTCTCCTCCGGGGCAGTTACGGATGCGCGGGCTTGCGGGGGACGCCGACGCGCGGTCCTGCGGGGTGCGCACGGCGCGTGGCCGCTTCGTTGAGCGGGGAGGGCCAAGGGCCCTGGGGGAAGCGGGAGTCGGAGCTCCTGCTCAGAAGGCGCGACAGAGCATGGCGGCGACACGGCACAGGTCGACTGCCCGCCGCTTCGTGAGATCCGCCTGTCGCTTCATGTGTCCGATCGTAAGGACGCGCAGGCGTGCATGTCACCGGCGTGTCGAATGATGAGATGCGAATGCCCGCGATGTGAGACGCCTCGTGTGTGCACGATCCGGTGCGCCCGTACGGCGGGTGGCCTGCGGATACGCCATCTGCTGTACGGACGGGGTTGTCTCGCTCTGCGGACCCTGCCCTCCCGCGCGGGTCCCGCCACCCCGGGCCCGGTGCTAGCCCGCGAGCTTCACCCCGTCGCCCACCACCGAGATGTCGACGCCCTTCTCGGTGGTGACGACCTTGTCCAACTTCAGGCCCTGCGGCAGTCCGCTGATCTCCCGATCGAAGTCGATCTTCCCGCGGACCAGGTTCTCCAGTCCCGGGATCCCCGCCCCCGGGATCTCGTCGGCCCGCAGCCGGATGGTGTCACCGTCGACGACGCTGACCGTGCTGATCACGCTGCGCTCGAAGCTCCGGCCGAGCAGTGCCACCCGCGCGGTGACCTTGACCTGGCTCTTTCCGGACTGGTCCCGGCCGCCGTAGCTGACCGTGACGCCCTCGCTCGAGGCCGTCGACAGATCCGCGTAGCTGATGCCGGCGGAGCCGGTCGCGCGGTCCGCGGTGGCCGAGGAGAAGTTGTTCTCGAGCCGCACATCTCGCAGCTCGGCGGTCATTTCGGTGATCCGGAGCGACCGGCCCGCGGAGCTGGCCGTGACGCCGTCCATGGTCACGTCGACCTCGTCCAGCTCCTTGCCCGCGACCTGGGTGAGGAACGGGAAACCGTTGATCGAGACCTCGGGGTTCGCGCTGAGCCCCTGAGTGCTCTTGATCTTTCCCGCCACCTCGGACTCGGCCAGACCGACCGCGATGCGGTCGGCTGCCACGAACAGGCCCCCCAGGACCACAGCAATGATCAGAAGTATTCGAAGTGCACGCATTCGACTGGATCCCCCACCCTTTCGATCAGACCCGCGTCATCCCGTGAGCCTAACCGGCAGATCACCCGAAGGGGGCGATCACTGTCATCCGAGGGCCCGGCTCAGCACATAGGCGGCCGGTCCCGCCATCGCCAGCGGAAGCGCCACTCCGGCCGTCAGATGCACGAACCGGGAGGGGTAGTCGTAGCTCGCCACCCGCAGTCCGATCAGTGCACAGCCACCGGCCACCGCGCCCAGGAGCGCGCCGGACGCCCCGAGCCCCGTCAGCTGCCCGGCCGCGATGCCGGCGCCGGCGGCCGCGGCCAGCGCGGCCGCGGGGGAGACGAGGGACGGCAGCGGCAGCGCGCGGGCGACGGCCGCCACGGCCACGGCGACGGCACCGACCACCACCGCGCCGGAGGACACGGCCGACGCGGCGAGATGGCCCGCCGCGAGCACGGTCAGGGCGGTGGAGGCGACGCCTGCCGTCAGCGCGTACAGCCGCTCGTCCGGCGAGCTGTGGTTGCGCAACTGGAGGACCAGAACGAGCAGGCACCAGACGCCCAGCGTGCCGAGCGCCACCGTGGGGGCGTCCTCGCGGGCCGTGGCGAGCAGGGCGATGTCGGTGGTGAGGCCGCCGGCGAAGGCGAGGGCGATGCCCTGGCGGGCGGGCCACATGCCGTTGAGCCGGTACCAGCCGGCCGCGGTCACCGCCTGGAGCAGCACGACGGCGAGGGCGAGTGCCGGACGGGCCAGCGGCGCCGTGACCGCGATCAGTGCGGCGAGCCCCGCCGTCAGCAGGGCGGACTCCATGCCGGGCGGGATGATCGGGGAGGCACCCTCCGCGCGGGCGCGCTGCGCGGGTGTGGGACCGCGGTCATGTGCCGCCGCGCGTCGGACCGCGGCGCGACCCTCGGGCGCCGGACGGCCACCGGCCTCCTCGGCCGTGTCCGCCGGCCCCCTGGCGTGGCCGTACGGGCCGTCCGGGCGGCTGTGGCCGGGGGCTCGGTGCCCGGCCGTGCGCGGTTGTCCAGGACCGCCGC
>NZ_JBQQBW010000128.1:0-17815 GCF_052245415.1 Streptomyces sp. 8N706
CGGCACCGGCTGCCGACGCTGGCCCTCCTGGCTCTCGTCGCGGCGTCCGTCGCCGGTGGCTCGTGGGCTCTCGCCGAAGGCCGCTTGCCCCAACGGCTGGCAGTCCCGCTCGAAGCCGGGCTCCCCGAGCACCACGTGCTGCTGTGGAAGGACGCGATCGGACTCGCCGAGACCCATCCGGTGCTGGGAGCGGGCCCGGACCGGTTCGGCGAGCTCAGCATGACGGTGCAACAGACTCCGCACTCGGACGGCAAGGTTCACTCCGCAGTCCTCAAACAGGCGGCCGAGCAGGGCCTCCCCGGAGTACTGCTGCTGGGCGGGGCCTTCGGCTGGACACTGCACTCACTGTGGCGCTCACCGCGGTCCACCCCGGTCGTGCTGTCCGCCGCGACGGCGCTGACGGCCCTGGGCGCACTCGGCGCCGTCAGTAACGCGCTGAGCTTCGTGCAGGTCACCGCCGCGGCCGGGGTCCTCGCGGGTCTGGCCACGGCCCGCCCGTACGCCCTCGAGGCCGGGCCCGGCGCCTCCGTCCCGGCTCCGGTGGCCCTGGCGGGCGGCTCCGCTGTTCCGCCGGCGCGCCGGCCGGCATCCCACGGGCGGGCCGCCTGCCTTGGCCCCCTCCCGGACAAATAGCGTCGCCCCCCGAAGGCCGCAACCTGCGGCGCTGGGGCGTACGGCCGCAGGGGAACCGCTCCGCCGACGGCTGACAGGAGTACGTGGCCTGCGTACTTCCCCCGGCTCCCGCTGAGGCACCTCGCCAAGAATCCCTACGAGTCCCTACGACCGGAGTCCGGCGGAGCGCCGTACGCCGGACCGGATGTGCCGACGACAGGACGCCGAGGACGTCCCAGCCGTGGAGAGCCGGTCAGGCCTGGGCGGCACGGCCTCGTTCAAGCGTGGCCGACGCGGACCGCTTCACGCTTCGGCGGCACGAACCCGTTCAAGCGTGGGGCCCGGACCAGTTCAGGCGTGGGCGAGACGGACCGGTTCAGAGCTTCGGCCGCCCGGGGCAGATTCAGGTCTGGGCGGTCCGGCGGGCCTCGGCCAGCTGCCGCAGGCGGTCGCGGATCACCCGTACCGCGTCCTCGGCGTCATCCACCGTCACGGTGAACACACAGCCGTCCCCGAGACGGAGCACCAGACCCTCGCCACGGCGTACGACCACAGCGGTGCCCTTGTCCGGGCGCCAGCGGTAGCCCCAGCCGCCCCACTCGTGGGGCGTCACCCGCGACGCGTACTCGGCGCCGACAACACTGTCGAGCCGGATGCGGCGGCGCGGCAGGCCGACGTGGCCGCAGCGCACTTCGAGCACGTCGCTGTCGATTCGCACATGCACATGGACGAAGGCGAGCGTGCCGTAGAGGATCAGCAGGCCGACGGCGACGCAGCCGATCACGGACATGACGAGCGGCGCGAGGCCTCCCCTCCACGGGGAGTCGACGGCGAGTTTGATACCCAGAGCCAGGCAGGCCCCGCCGAGGGCCGCCAGCGGCCACTGCGCGCGGTTCGTCGCACGTCCGGTCCACACCTCGGGGACGGGCACGGACGATGCGGCGTCGACGTCGGGGAGGTCGTCCCTCATGAGGCGAGCCTACCCGTGATCCCCCGCGACAGCAGTCGTCAGCATCCCTGCATCATGTGTGTACGGACGGCGGGCCCGGCCGTCCACGCGAAGCGGCGCACCGGCCGCACCGAGCCGCGAGCAAGCCCGTGCGCGGGAAGGCAGACCCGCGCCGTCAGCGCCGGGCGGGGCTCCCGGCAGCGAGGGCGCGCCCCTCGGCGTACGCCAGGGCGGCCTCGGGTAGCGAGGTGGATTCCCGGCCGCCGAGGATCACCGTGAGTTCCTCGGACGGTTCGGCGGCGGGGGCGGGCTGGGCGCCGATCCGTCGTAGCGCCTGGGCCGCGACGGCTCCGGCGGAGCCGTGCAGGGCGATCGCGGGCGCCGACGGCTGCTGCACGGCGGCGCGGATGCGCTCGGCGACCAGTTCGTAATGGGTGCAGCCCAGGACGACGGCTCTGACGTCACGCGGGGTGAGGGCTGCCGCCGCGGCGATGGCGGTGTCGATCGCCGCCTCGTCCGCGCTCTCCAGTGCGTCGGCGAGCCCGGGGCAGGGCACGCCGGTGGCCACGACACCGTGGGCGAATTCCTCGATGAGGCCGCGCTGGTAGGGACTTCCGGTGGTGGCGGGCGTGGCCCAGATCGCCACCGGTCCGCCTCCCGCGGCCGCAGGCTTGATCGCCGGTACCGTCCCGATCACGGGCAGCTCGGGCTCCAACGCGGCGCGGAGAGCGGGGAGGGCGTGCACGGAGGCGGTGTTGCAGGCGACGATCAGCGCGTCGGGCCGGTGCGCGGCCGCGGCCTCGGCGCACACCAGGGCGTGCGCGGTGACGTCCTCGGGCGTTCTCGGACCCCAGGGCATCCCGTCAGGGTCGGACGAGAGTACGAGAGCGGCGTCGGGCCGCAGCCGGCGCACGGCAGCGGCCGCCGCCAGCAGCCCGATACCGGAGTCCATGAGCGCGATCTTCACCCGGCAACCTTAATGGATGGGCCGAACGGGGCACTCTGCTGCGGTCCTCAGGAGCTCCTGGAGCGCGCCGGCGAGCACGTCGCCCCGTGGATACGGCTCGACCAAGACCGCCCGGGGCACTACCGCCCCCCGGAAACACCCGAAACGCCCCGCGCAGCGCGTCACGGCACGGGCACTGTCGGGCAGACTGCCGTGGGTGAACGCGCTGAGCTGGATCGCCGTGGGATCACTCACGGCATGGGTGTGGCTGCTGCTGGGACAGGGCTGGTTCTGGCGGACCGATGTACGGCTGCCGGAGCGGTTCGCCCCGCCGGAGTGGCCCGCCGTCGCCGTGGTCGTGCCGGCGCGGAACGAGGCGGACGTCCTGCCGCTGTCGCTCGGCTCCCTGCTCGCCCAGGACTATCCGGGCCCCGCGGAGGTCTTCCTCGTGGACGACGGCAGTACGGACGGCACGGCGGCCCTGGCACGGGAACTCGCCGTACGGGCAGGCGGCCTGCCCTTGACCGTCTCCTCCCCCGGTGAGCCGGATGAGGGCTGGACCGGCAAGCTGTGGGCCCTGCGGCACGGCATCGCGCTCGCACGGGCCCGTACACCGGCGCCGGAGTACCTGCTGCTGACGGACGCCGACATCGCCCACGCTCCCGACAGCCTGCGCGAGCTCGTCGGTGCGGCCCGCGCCGCCGGGCTGGATCTGGTGTCGCAGATGGCGCGGCTGCGCGTGGCGACGTTCTGGGAGCGGCTGATCGTTCCGGCCTTCGTCTACTTCTTCGCGCAGCTCTATCCGTTCCGGTGGGTCAACCGGCCCGGGGCGAGGACAGCGGCGGCCGCGGGCGGCTGCGTGCTGCTGCGGGACAGCGCCGCCGAGCGGGCCCGTATCCCGCAGAGCATCCGGGACGCCGTGATCGACGATGTCGCCCTCGCGCGGGCGGTGAAGCGCGGCGGCGGACGGATCTGGCTGGGGCTCGCCGAACGGGTGGACAGCGTGCGTCCGTACCCGCACCTGGGCGCGCTGTGGCGGATGGTTTCGCGCAGCGCCTACACCCAGCTACGGCACAGTCCGGCGCTGCTGGCCGGTACGGTCGGCGGGCTCGCGCTGGTCTACCTGGTGCCTCCGGCCGCTGTGGTGGGCGGGGCGCTGACCGGCAACCCCGCCGCGGCGGGCGCGGGCGCCGCGGCGTGGGCGGCGATGACCGCGACGTATGCGCCCATGCTGCGCTACTACGGTCAGCCGCTCCGGCTCGCGCCGCTGCTGCCCTTCACCGCGGCGCTGTATCTGCTGATGACGGTCGACTCGTCCGTACAGCACTACCGGGGGCGCGGCGCGGCCTGGAAGGGGCGGACGTATCCGAGGCCCGACGGGCGCGGTACGGCCGAGGAGCCCGCCCGGCCCAGGGCCGCCGGGCCGGATGCCCGACGCGGCGTGCCCGAGGAGAACGCGGCACTCGGCACCACCGAGGAGTACGCAGCACACGCCCCCGGGGAGCACGCACCACGCGCCGCCGCGGAGGGCGCGCCCCACGCCACCGCCGGGGAGGGCGCGGGGCCTTCGGCCGGCCCGGCCGCCTGAGGCGTCACTTGCGGCCCGGGGTCCAGTTCATGCCCCAGCCGTAGGCGTGGTCCACGGTGCGCTGCGGGCTGACGCCCCGTTCGAGCACGAGGTAGCGGGCCTCACGCTGGACGACGAGGTCACCGGCCCCGGTGTTGGTGATGAGTGCGAGAGCACAGACCGTGGAGGGGACCGTGCACTCGTCGAGGGAGAAGTCGACCGGTGCGCCGTGCTGCGGCTGCAGGGTGACGGTGGCGTGCAGGTCGGCGAAGCTGCGCGCGCCCTCGTAGATCGTGACGAAGATCAGGATGCGCCGGAACTGGTCCTTGCGGTCGAGGTTGACGGTGAGGTTCTCCCCCGATGCCACGGCCCCGGTCCGGTCGTCGCCGTCGAGATGGATGAAGGGCGGCTGGTGGAGTGCGCCGAAGGCGTTGCCCAGGGACTGGACGACGCCCTTGCTGCCGTCCGTGAGCTCGTACAGCGCGCACAGGTCGAGATCGAGGTCGGAGTGCAGGGCCATCGCGCGGCCGAGCTTGCTCCCCCAGCCCTTGAACTGCTTGCGCATCTGCCAGTTGAGGTTGACCCGCATCGCCCCCGACGTGCCGCCCTGCTTGGTCAGCGAAACCGTCGGGGACTCCTTGGTCAGGGTGACCTTGGTGAGGCGCACTGGAGCGGTGTGGGGCGCGGGCGGTTGTACGGGCGCCGGGGGCGCGGCCGTCACGGGGTGCGGCGCGGGAGGGGGCACCGAAGGGGCGACGGGCGCCGCCGCGGGCTGCGGATCGTCGACCGAGATCCCGAAGTCCGTGGCCAGCCCGGCGAGTCCGGTGCCGTAACCCTGGCCGACGGCCCGGAACTTCCACGCTCCCTGCCGTCGGTACAGCTCTCCGAGGACGAAAGCCGTCTCCACCGAGGCGTCCTCGCTGTCGAACCGGGCCAGCTCCGCACCGTTCGCGGTGTCCAGCACGCGGATGTACAGCCCCGGCACCTGCCCGAAGCTTCCGCCGTCCGCGGAGGCTGCCAGCACGACGGTATGGATCGCGGGTTCGACGCCGGAGAGGTCCACGGAGAGCGTGTCGGTGACCGCGCCCCCCGTGGCGCGCTTGCCCTCGTGGCGTACGGCACCGGAGGCGTGCGCGGCCTGGTTGTAGAAGACGAAGTCCCCGTCGGAGCGGACCTTGCCCGACTCCTGGAGCAGCAGCGCCGAGGCGTCCGCGTCCGGGACACCGGGACCGGTACGCCAGCCCAACTCGATCCGCACCGAGGGCGCCGGAATCGGAACGTTCGTGCCCTTGCGCATCCCCATGGTGCCCACCTCTTCGCCCTGCCGGTTCACCCTGACGGAGACCCGGCCGCCGTGATGTCCGGGAACAACCTAGGACCCGCCGGTCCGCCTTCGGTACCGCGCGACGCCGTCGGCCCCCCACCCGCGTCTGCCGTCCAACCCGCGGTAACCCGCCCGGAACTAGGCCTTTACGCAATCTCAATGCGCCAAGAGGCCCGATTTTCCCGGGTTCGCTCACATTGACGGCCCACCCTTACTGCAAGACCAAGAAACAACCCTCTTATCGGTCTCCCCAATCAGCACATCGTGGGCTTAACTTATGGAGCATGACCTCCCCCCGCTCCACCTATGGCGGCGGTTACTACTCCGCGCCTTCCTTCCCGGACACCCCGATCTACGACAGCCTCGTCGCAGAGCGGGGCACCCCGCAGATCGCCCCCATCCGGGTTCCCTCCGCGTATGACACCGGCAGCCAGCTGCCGGCTCTGCCGTCGGCGCTGCCCGCGCTCCCCGCCGGCCCCGGCCAGCAGACCTCGTACGGCTACCCGGCCGCCGCGCCGCAGCCCCAACCGCTGCAGAGTGCCCCGGCGCCCTACATTCCGCAGCAGGCCGCGGCTCCGCGCGGCTACCCCGGGCCGCAGCAGTACCAGAACCCGGGCGGCGGCACCGGCTACGACCAGATGCGGCCGGCGGCACCCCGTCCTGCCGCACCTCGTCCGGCGGCTCCCCGCCCGGCGCCGTCGCCGTACGAGGATCCCTACGGCCGGCCGTACCAGGGGCGCGGTTACTGACCCGAGCCGGCGCGGCCCATCTCCAACGGCCCGGCTCCAACGGCCCGGCCTCGACCGGCCTGGCTTGAACGGGCCCGGCCGATCGGTCATGTGTCCGACCTGCCTGGCAGACTGATCCCATGCCGAATCCAGCGCTGCGTGCGGTCCACATCTACCCGGTCAAGTCGGTGGCGGGGTGCGCCCCTGGCGAGGCGGCCGTGGAGCCGTGGGGGCTCGCCGGGGACCGGAGGTGGCTGCTGGTCGACGGCGACGACCGGTTCATCACCCAAAGGACACACCCCCGGCTGGCGTTGGCGGCTGCCCAGCCGCTGCCGGGGGGAGGCATCCGGGTCACCGCACCGGACCTGGATCCGTTGACGGTGGAGGTCCCGGAACCCTCCTCCACGACCACCGTGGAGATCTGGCGCGACAAGGTGGAGGCGGTGCCGGGTGGTGCGGCGGCGTCGGAGTGGTTCAGCAGCCATCTCGGCACCGGGGTGAGCCTCGTGCACCTCGACGACCCGGCGCACCGCCGCCCCGTCAACCCCGCGTACGCGCGCCCCGGCGAGACCGTCAGCTTCGCCGACGGCTATCCCCTGCTGCTCACCACCACGGCCTCCCTCGACGCGCTCAACTCCCTGATCGCCCAGGGCGACCACGCCGATGAGGGGCCGCTGCCGATGAACCGCTTCCGGCCGAATGTCGTCGTTGACGGCTTCGCGCCCTGGGCCGAGGACGACTGGTCCGGACTCGTGATCGGGGAGGTCACCTTCCGTGTCGCCAAGCCCTCCGGACGCTGTGTGATCACTACGACCGATCAGCGGACGGCCGAGCGCGGCAAGGAGCCGCTGCGCACCCTCGCCCGCCACCGCCGCTGCGGGGACACCCTCGTCTTCGGCCTGAATCTGATCCCGGAAGGGACCGGCACCCTGCGCACCGGCGACCCCGTGGAGGTCATCTCCTGACGCGCGTCAAGGCCGGGTGATGTTCCCTCTCTCTTTGTCATCGCCTCACATGTGCCGTGCCGTATGTGGTAGTTAGGGTCACGGAAGGGGGGACGTGACCGTGCGTGTGATAGCCGGGCTCTGGCGGTGGCGGCGGAATCCGCTGCGACGGAGAACCGATGTCGCCGAGGCCTGGGCGGCGCTGCTGGCCGCTGTGTGCATCGCCCTCGGGGCCCCCACCGTCGGCGTGACCGTTGGGTCCGCCGTGCAGGACACGCTGCTGCGATGGGTGCATGAGCAGCAGCAGGAGCGTCATCTCGTGACAGCGACCGTCGTCCGCCGGATACCGCATCCGCCCATCGACCCGGACCCGGAGACCTCGTCGGCCCGCGATGCCCACCACCGCGTCGTGGCCGCCTGGACGGCTCCCGACGGCACCGCCCGGTCCGGGCCCGCGATCACACCGCGAGCCACGACGCCCGGCGACCGCTTCCGGGTCTGGACCGACGCCCGTGGACGGCTCGTCCCGCGCCCGCTGGACCGGACGACGGCCAACTCGCACGCCGCGCTCGCGGGAGGCGGCGCCGCCGTGGCCGCGGCGGGCCTGGTCGAAGCCGGGCGCCGACTGGTCGTATGGCGGCTCATGCATCGGCGGTACGGGCAGTGGGACCGGGCGTGGGAGCGGGCCGGTCAGGACTGGGGCAGGACCGGGACGGGCAGCTGACCGGTCAACTCCCTGCCTCGCGCACGCTACCGTGGAGCGCCAGTACAGCCGTAGCGAGCAACACACGCACAAGGTGGGGGCACGTCAGCAGCATGGCACCACAGGGCACGGTCCAGGTGACGCACACCGGCACGTCGCGGTGGCGGCGCCGCACAGGCGAGTACGCCTCCCTCGGCGCGGCCCTGGAGGCCGCCGGGGACGGCGACGTGCTCTCCATCGCCCCTGGTACGTACCGCGAGAACCTGGTCGTGGGGCACGCCGTCATCCTGCGCGGCCCGGAAGGCGCTCGTGGCAGCGTACGTATCGCCCCGGCCGACGGCGTCGCCCTGACCGTGCGCGCCTCCGCGACCCTCCAGGACCTGCACATCGAGGGCCAGGACTCGGCCGCTCCCGCGCTCCTCGTCGAGGACGGCGCACCGGAGTTGACCGGTCTGCGGGTGGCCACCCGCTCAGCCGTGGGCATCGAGGTCCGCGGCGGCGCCCGTCCCATCGTCCGGCGCTGCACCGTCGACAACCCCGGCGGGGTCGGCATCGGGGCCCTCGAAGGCTCCGGCGGGGTGTTCGAGGAGTGCGAGGTGATCTGCGCGGGCCAGTCCGGCGTGGTCGTGCGCGGGGGCGCGCACCCGCGGCTGGAGCGTTGCCGGATCCACCACGCCTCCGGCGCGGGGCTGGCCCTGACCGGCGAGAACACCTCGTTGGAGGCCATCGGCTGCGAGGTGTACGAGATCAAGGGCACCGGTGTGCAGATCGCCTCGAGCGCGGCCGGCCACCTCACCGACTGCACCGTACACCGTACGTCGGCAGACGGGGTCACCCTCGACACCGACGCCGTCCTCACCCTCTCCGACTGCGACATCCACGACATCCCGGAGAACGCGGTCGATCTGCGCTCCCGCTCGGTGCTGACCCTCACCCGCAGCACGGTGCGCCGCTTCGGGCGCAACGGACTGTCCGTATGGGACCCGGGGACCCGGGTCGACGCCAACCAGTGCGAGATCCACGACAGCACCGGGGACTACCCCGCGGTGTGGGTGAGCGACGGCGCGGTCGCCGTGCTGGACTCCTGCCGGGTGCGCGATGTGCCGGACGCGCTGTTCGTCCTCGACCGCGGGTCCCGCGCCGATGTGGTCGACAGCGACATCTCGCAGGTGCGCAACACCGCCGTGTCGGTGAGCGACGGGGCGAGCGCCCAGCTCGACGACTGCCGGATCCGGGAGGTGGCGACCGGCGCCTGGTTCCGTGACCACGGCAGCGGCGGCACCCTCTCGGGTTGCACGATCGACGGGGCGGCCACCGGGGTCATCGTCACCAAGGGCGCCGACCCCTCGGTCGAGCGGTGCACCGTCGCCTCCCCCACGGAGGCCGGGTTCTATGTGTCCGCGGGGGGCCGCGGCACGTTCACCGGCTGCCGGGTGACGGGCAGCAGCGGCTACGGCTTCCACATCATCGACGGGTGCCGTACGACCCTCACCCGTTGCCGTACGGAGCGCTGTGCGCGGGGCGGCTATGAGTTCTCGGAGGAGGGCCCGGTCAGCGAGGACTGCACCAGCGACGAGAGCGCCGAGCACCGCAGGCCCCCGTCGCCTGCCGCCACGGCCCCCGCGGTGCAGACCGAGGCCCGCACCACCGGCCTGCTCAGCACGGTCCCCGCGCAGCCGTCCCCGGCTTCGGCTCCGGCCGCGCCGGACCCCGAGCCCGTAAGGCCCTCGGACACCGTGCTCGGTGAACTGGACGCTCTGGTGGGCCTGGAGAGCGTCAAACGGGAGGTCAGGGCGCTCACCGACATGATCGAGGTCGGCCGGAGGCGGCAGCAGGCCGGTCTGAAAGCCGCATCGGTCCGCCGCCATCTGGTCTTCACCGGCTCCCCCGGCACGGGCAAGACGACGGTCGCCCGGCTGTACGGCGAGATCCTCGCCTCGCTGGGTGTGCTGGAGCGCGGTCATCTGGTCGAGGTGTCGCGGGTGGACCTGGTCGGTGAGCACATCGGCTCCACGGCGATCCGCACCCAGGAGGCGTTCGACCGGGCGCGCGGCGGGGTGCTGTTCATCGATGAGGCGTACGCCCTCTCCCCCGAGGACTCGGGCCGCGACTTCGGGCGCGAGGCCATCGACACCCTGGTGAAGCTGATGGAGGACCACCGGGAGTCGGTGGTGGTGATCGTCGCCGGCTACACCGCCGAGATGGAGCGCTTCCTGTCCGTCAACCCCGGTGTGGCCTCCCGTTTCTCCCGCACCATCACCTTCGGTGACTACGCGCCCGAGGAGCTGCTGCGAATCGTGGAACAGCAGGCGGAGGAGCACGAGTACCGGATCGGGGAGGGCGCCGCCGAGGCGCTGCTCAAATACTTCACCCTGCTCCCGAAGGGACCGGCGTTCGGCAACGGCCGCACGGCCCGCCAGACCTTCGAGGCGATGGTGGAGCGCCACGCGGGCCGGGTCGCCCAGCTCAAGGACCCGAGTACGGACGACCTCACCCTGCTCTACCCGGAGGACCTTCCCGAGCTGTCCCCCTGACCGGACGAGGCTCCGCCCCGACCGTTGGTGTCTCTGCGAGCGGGAGAGCCGTCCCGCCGGTCGGAGGGCGGCGGGCATTCCTCCTCGACCGGCACGATCCGCTGGTGCGGAACGTCCGGAAGGCGCGCCAGCAGCCCCGTGCGCTCCTCGGCGAACACCGGGTCGGCCTGGTAGTCGGAGTGGCCCAGAATCGGTGCGGGCAGCGGGTGTTCGGCGGTACGGCCGTAGGCGAGGGGGTCACGCAGCGGCCCCCGGTCGACCTCCGGATCCGTACCGCCGACGGGCAGCACGGGCCCCCCGATGGGGTCGGTACGCCGCCACAGATTCCGCCAGCAGTGCACCTCGCGGTGGAGGGCCCGCAGCGGCCCGGGGCCGAAGTAGGCCGGGAACCAGCGCCCGTAGAGCCGCTCGAGGGGCGATCCGTACGTCAGCAGGGCCACCCGGCGCCGGGTCCGCGGATCGAGCTGCCAGACAGCGGCGGCGGCCAGGACGCTGCCCTGGGAGTGGCCGGAGATCACCAGTTCGCCGCCGGTGCTCCGCGTCCAGGTGGCCATCCGCCATGTGAGGTCGGGGACGGCGCGCTCGGCGTAGCAGGGGGGCGCGAACGGATGGGCCGCACGGGGCCAGAAGGTGCCGACGTCCCACAGGATGCCGATGGTGCGGCGGGCGGAGGCGTCGCGGTAGGCCCGCCGGCCCGAGGCGATGAACAGTATGAAGCCCAGTCCGATGAGCCAGGAGCCCAGAGCCTGGGCGGTCTGGGCTCCGGCGGCCACCAGGCCCGGCCCGCCCTCGGCGGCCCGGCCCGGCACTTCCTCGGTGCACCAGGCCCCGAGCACCGCGCCCCCGCCCAGCAGCAGGGTGATGACGGCGATGGTCCCGATGAACCACGGGGCGCAGTCGGTGAGTCCGGCGCGGGCCACCGTGCCCGCGATCCTGCGGGTCCGGGCGGTGTCCGGCTGCTCACCGGGGTACTCGACGGGCATCCGGCGGATCTCCAGGCGCCGGCGCCGCCAGTTCTGGCCACCGAAGTAGCCGGCGATCGCCAGGAGGACGACGAGCAGCAGCGGAATGATCGAGGCCTGCCAGGACAGCAGCACCGGGGGCCCGTCGATGGACCCGCCCTCCATCCCCGGGGTGCCCGGCCCGTCGAGCCAGTCGGCCACCCGCTGGGCGATCCCGCCGGACATCAGCGCGCCCAGGGCGCAGGCGAGCATCGCCACCGCCGCTCCGCCGAGGCCGCCCAGCACGGTCCGGTCCTCCGGGGCGCTGCGGGTGAGCCACCAGGCGGTCGCCCCGATGGCGAGGACGAGGGCTCCCTGGGCGAGGGCGATCACGCCGAAGGTCTCGTCTCCGGGAAGCCGCCCGTGGGAGGCCCAGCCGGGACGCGGCCAGGAGGCGTGCAGGACGGCGGCGGCGAGGATCGCGAGGGCGGTGCCCGGCAGGGCCCGCACAATGACCTGGTCGAGCCGGTCGTCGGGCTCCCGCTCGCTGCGGCCCCGGCTGCCCACGACCCACACCACGAACGCTCCGGCGGCCACCAGGGTCACGTCCAGCGCCCAGCCGAGCGCGTCCAGCCAGGCACTGCCGCCGGGCCTGCGGTCGTAGCGTGTGGCGGCCGCGGAGAGCGCGGCGGCGACGGTCAGAAACCCCGCGGCGGTGTGGGCGGCACGCAGCCGGGCCACCAGCCGGCGGCCGTACCAGAAGCCGGGCAGGCGCAGGGCGGGGCGGGCGCCGGCCTCGGGGTCGTCCTCGCCGACGGGGTGCCTCAACGGCGGCTGCGACTCGTACGCGCACCAGGTGCGGTGGGAGAGCCACCACAGCAGGCCGGTCAGGGCGGCGGGGACGAGCGCGGCCAGGGCCAGCCGCCTGCCCGGCGGGCTCCACCAGCCCCCGTGCTCCGGGGAGAGGAAGCCGAGCCAGGACTTGCCGCGGGCACACGCCTCGGCCCCGGCGCACTGCCAGGCCGTCAGGTCGAGGGCGACCTCGCACGCCGCGGCGACGAGCAGCACCGTCAGGCTCAGGGCGAGCAGCCGCACCAGCAGGCCGTACGTCCGGACGGCGGTGGACCGGCCGGTGGAGGCGGGCCGCATCCAGTGGGCGAGGTTGGCCACCATGAAGGGCAGCAGGACCAGCCACAGGGCGCGAGCGCTGTTGCCGGACGTCAGATTGCACCAGCAGTACGCCTCGGGGACGGGCCGGTCGCGGTACTCCCCGGCCCGGCACTCGGCGTCGGCGTCGTCGCGGCGCCGGTGGATCCCGGCGGTCTCGTCCCCGGTGACGCGCACCGTCCGGGGGTCGTCGAGCATCTCCTCCGGCGTGGTGCCACCGACGCCGTGCACCAGGAGTTCGAGGGCGAGTTCCCGCCCGTCGCCCGGCGCCGTCCCGCCCTCGTCCGTGGTCACGCCTGTCTGCGGCTGCATGGCCGACGCCATCGCGCCTCCCCCGATCCCTACATGGTCGCTCCAGGATCCTGCCAGGGCGGAAGGACGCAAACCCAGTACCGGTGCGGCGAGGCCGGATCGTGATGTGGCACACGGGCGCGCGCAGGTGTGCACAGGGGGCGCTCACCCGGTCGATCGTCGCAGGTCCGTGGGAGGATGAATCCGGACGGGCCGCGACGATCAATGGGCGGAAGGGACGGGCCGGGGTGAGCGACAACCAGAATCTCCTCGCGGAGCAGCGGCGGGCCCTGATCCTCGACGAGGTCAGACGGCGCGGCGGGGTGCGGGTCAATGAGCTGACCCGGAAGCTCAAGGTCTCGGACATGACGGTCCGTCGGGATCTGGACGCGCTGGCCCGTCAGGGTGTGGTCGAGAAGGTGCACGGCGGTGCGGTGCCGGTCGCCGAGGCGAGCACGCATGAGCCGGGCTTCGAGGCGAAGTCGAGCCTGGAGCTGACCGCCAAGGAGGACATCGCGCGAGCCGCGGCGCCGCTGGTGGCGCCGGGCAGCGCCATCGCCCTGTCCGGCGGGACGACCACGTTCGCGCTGGCGCACCATCTGCTGGATGTGCCGGACCTGACGGTCGTGACGAATTCCGTACGGGTGGCGGATGTCTTTCACACGGCACAGCGGGCGGCAGCGCCGGGCGGGTCGCACCGGCCCGGTTCGGCCACGGTCGTCCTGACGGGCGGGGTGCGGACGCCGTCCGACTCCCTGGTGGGGCCGGTGGCGGACCAGGCGATCCGTTCGCTCCACTTCGATGTGCTGTTCCTGGGGGTGCACGGCATATCCGTGGAGGCCGGGCTGTCGACCCCGAACCTCGCGGAGGCGGAGACGAACCGGCGGTTCGTACACTCGGCGCGGCGTGTCGTGGTGGTCGCGGACCACACCAAGTGGGGGACGGTGGGGCTCAGTTCGTTCGCCTCGCTGGAGGAGGTCGACGCGATGGTGACCGACGCGGGGCTGCCGGCGGCGGCCCGGGCGGAGATCGCCGAACATCTGCCGCAACTGGTCGTCGCGGGCGAGAGCGAGCGCACCGAAGACATCTGACGGCCCTCCGGCTTACGGTGTTCACGCCCACAGCCGGGCAGGCCGACACCGCTGGAGGTGCACATCCCATGGCGCGCCGACTCCGTCCCGTGGAACTCGACTTCGTGACGTCCGCTCCCGTACGGCTGGAGTTCGCGGCCGGGATGACCGCCGCGCCGCAGGCGGTCCACCGGGCGCTGACCGAGGACGCCGACTGGCCACGATGGTTCGGTGCGGTCACGGCCGCCCGGCCGACGGACGGCGGGAAGGGCCGGGAGGTCCGCCTCCGGGGCGGCATCCGCTTCCTTGAGACGATCATGGCGTCGGAGGCCCCGGTCCGTTACGCCTACCGGGTCGACGAGAGCAACGTCCCCGGGGTCAGCGCCCTGTTGGAGGAGTGGCGGCTGGCGCCCGAGGGCGCCGGCACCCGGGTGCGGTGGACCTTCGCGGCCGACGGGCCCGCCCCGCTGCGGTCGGCGCTGGGCGTGCTGCGGCCGGGCTTCGCGCGGGAGTTCCGCCGCGCGGTCCGCGCCCTCGACCGGCGCCTCGCGGGCCCCGGCTCGAGCGGTCACCCCTGACGTACGGCGTACTCCAAGCCTCTGACCTGTGGTGACACGGTTTTCGGGTACGCCGGGGCCCATGGCGTCAGCGGGGGCGCCAGTGCCGCGTCAGCGCTTGGCCGACGCGGCACCAGACTAGATCCAGTCCCCGGTGGCGAGGAGCGAGTCAATGGCCGCGGTGTACGGCGCGATGTCCAGGCCCTGCTCCTCGAGCCAGGCGTCGGAGTAGTACTTGTCGAGGTAGCGGTCGCCCGGGTCGCAGATCAGGGTCACCACGCTGCCCGTGCGCCCCGCAGCCACCATCTCCGAGACGATCTTCAGCGCGCTCCACAGCCCCGTCCCGGTGGAGCCGCCCGCCCGGCGGCCGATGGCCCGCTCCAGGGCCCGTACCGCGGCGACGGTTGCCGCGTCGGGCACCTTCATCATCCGGTCGATCGCGCCGGGCACAAAGCTCGGCTCCATGCGCGGGCGGCCGATGCCCTCGATACGGGAACCGCGGTCGCTGGAGACGTCGGGGTCCCCGGTCGTCCAGCCCTCGAAGAAACAGGAGTTCTCCGGGTCCGGCACACAGACGAGGGTGTCGTACTGCATGTAGCGCACATAGCGCGCGATGGTCGCGGAGGTGCCGCCGGTGCCCGCGGTCGCGACGATCCAGGCCGGTTCCGGATACCGCTCCAACCTCATCTGCTGGTAGATCGACTCGGCGATGTTGTTGTTGCCGCGCCAGTCCGTGGCCCGCTCGGCGTAGGTGAACTGGTCCATGTAGTGGCCCCCGGTCTCCGCCGCCAGACGGGCCGAGACCTCGTACACCGTCCGGGGCTCGTCCACCAGATGGCACTGACCGCCATGGAACTCGATCAGTCTGGTCTTCTCCCGGCTGGTGGTGCGCGGCATGACCGCGACGAACGGCACACCGATCAGCTTGGCGAAGTAGGCCTCGGAGACCGCCGTCGAACCACTGGAGGCCTCGATCACGGGCTTGCCCGGCCGGATCCAGCCGTTGCAGAGCCCGTACAGGAAGAGCGAGCGCGCCAGACGGTGTTTCAGACTGCCGGTGGGATGGGTGGATTCGTCCTTGAGGTACAAGTCGATACCCCATGGTTCGGGGAGCGGGAAGCGCAGCAGATGTGTGTCCGCGGAGCGGTTGGCGTCCGCCTGGACCCTGCGGACGGCTTCGTTCAGCCAGGCCCGTTGGTCCGGATCGCTGCGGTCCACATCGATGGTCGCGGCCGGTTTCCCGGCCCGCCCCTGCTCCGCGGTGCTCACCAGCGCTGCTCCTCGTGCTCGGTCCCGGCCCGGACGCCGCCGTCCAAGTCGTTTCGATCATAAATGGGCACTGGTGCACGGGCTCCGACGCGGGCAGACTGCGCAGGAGGAGAACAATGGGGGCGCGGCCGCCGCATACATTGCCGAGCCGCCGCATTCTTCGCCAAGGGGACGGTGCAGCATGGCAGAGCCAGAGTTCACGGCGACCGGGGTCCGGATCGGGCGCTGGCTGCGCTCGCTCACCAGCGCCGGGCAGGTGCTCATCCGGGACGGCAGGCTGACGCTTCTGACCAGTTACGGAAGCGAGATCGACAGCGCCCCGGTCCATCTGGTGCGGGCCGGCAAGCCGTGGTTCGCGACCCGGGACCGGGCCCTGGCCACCGTCAACGGCACCCGTTATCTGCTGACGCTGAGCGAGCAGGACCCCGCCCCGGGGTCGGAGGGAGCGTCGTCGGCGCACCGTTTCGTCGACGCGGTACGCACCGCCGGCGGGCACGTGGCACGGAGTTGAGGCGTGCGCGAGTTGCGCGTGCGCCTTCACGGGTTCACTCTGGTGGAACGTAACTGAGGGTTCACCGGCGGTGACGCATTGGACCGGCCCCGCCGGGCACAGCAGCAGTCAGCACGGTTGCATGCGTTCTTCGTCTTCCGAACCTCATCAGGGAGTCGGCCGTGATCAGCAAGCCAAGCAGGCACTGCACGGTGGAGCTCCAGGCCCTGCCGTCGCGGATCGGCCAGGTCCGCAGGATCGTATCGGCGCAGCTGCGCTACTGGCATCTCGATCCCTTGATCGATGCGGCGGCACTCGGGGTGACCGAGCTTCTCACCAATGTCCATCGCCATGCCGAGCCGGACAAACAGTGCAGAATCGAGATCGTTCTCCTTCTGGACCGGCTGACCGTCTCGGTACGTGACAACGACCCGCGGGTGCCGAGCCTGCGGGGCGCCGACCTCGCCGCGACGTGCGGGCGGGGCCTGGCGCTGGTCGCCTCGGTCAGCGAGAGCTGGGGCGTACGCCCGCATGACGACGGGGGCAAGGTGGTCTGGTTCTCGCTCCCGACACCCGTACCGGCGGTTCCCGCGGCCTCGGTCCCCTGCCTGGCGCCGTACTCCCTCAACGCTTCCGCGGCGGCGGCACGCGGCGCGGTGAACCCTGTGACGGCGGGTGGGCGGCCCCGGTCGACCGTCGTGGGGTGAGGCACCCGGGTCTCCGGGCACCGGCCCCACGGGCCCGGGCCCGTGGGGCCTCCTCGAGGAGAAGACCCGGGCCCCGGTGCGCGTGGTTGGCGACCGGGCCCGGGGCGTCGAGCGCCCGCGGTCGTCACTCGGTCGCGATGGCCCGCAGCACATCGAGCCGTGCGGCCCGGCGCGCGGGGCGCCGGCCGGCGACGGCACCGCAGACCAGCCCCACGAGCGCCACCACCCCGAGCTGGAGGGGCGGCACCGCGAAGGCGCTCGTCCCGGCGCTGTCGGAGGCCTTCACCATCGCCCAGCCCAGGAATGCGCCGAGTGCCAGTCCGCCGACCGTACCGAACGCCGCCACCAGCACCGACTCCCAGCGCACCATCGCGCGCAGCTGGGCGCGGGTCTGCCCGACGGCACGCAGCAGCCCGAGCTCGCGGGTCCGCTCATGGACGGCGAGCGTCAGGGTGTTGGTGATGCCCAGCAGGGCGATGAGCACCGCCAGCGCGAGCAGGGCGTAGACCAGGGTGAGCATCTGGTCGATGCCGCTCGCCGAGGACTCGGCGTACTCGTCGCGGGTCTGCACTTCCGGATTCCCGTACTGGTCGGCGGTCTTGGCCACGGCGGCCTTGCCCTCGGCCACCGGCACGCCGTCCTCGAAGTCCACGGCGACCAGGCGGTCGGAGTCCTGCACTTGGTGCGGGGCCCATGCCGCCCGGGTGACGAGATAGTCACCGGCGAGGTCCTTCTGGTCGTAGACGGCGCGGACGGTGAAGGCCTGCCGGGCACCGTCGGCGAAGGACAGCCGGGCGGTGCTGCCGACCCGCCAACCGCGCTGGTCCGCCTCGTCCTGGGAGACGGCGAGATCCGTGCGGCCGAGGCCGTTCAGCGAGCCGTCCACCGGCCCGAGGTCGAGGACCCGTGCGAGGGCCGCGGGGTCCGTGACGGTCAGCTGCCGTCCGCCGCCGTCGACCTCCGCAACGCCCTCGCCCAGCCCGATCGCCGTGTCGACCTCGGGCAGCATCCCGAGG
>NZ_JBQQBW010000129.1:0-17458 GCF_052245415.1 Streptomyces sp. 8N706
CACACCGCACCGGCCCAGCTCACGGGGGCCAGTACGGCGGTGGCGACGGCCGGAGCGGTCCAGGCCGCCGCGGCCGCGTGCACCAGTGCCGCGGCGCCCGCCAGCCCCGCCGCGAGCGGGGGGCGGCCGGAGAGAGCACGGGCGGCCCCCAGGAGCAGTGCGCCGCACAGCAGATAGCCCAGGACTCCCCACTGATCCGGTAGGGCGGTACGCAGCACACCGCCCACCGCCGCCACCGCCGACAGTCCGCCCACCGCCGCCGGCCATGCGGCGGCCACCACCGGCGCTGCGGGGGAGAGCGGCCGCCAGGAAGCGGCGACGCCCACCGCCGCGGCCACGAGCAGCAGCAGCGCGGCCTGCGCCGCCCCGGCCGAGGTGGTGGCGACCACGGACATCCGGAGCGCCAGGAGCACCCCCATGGCTCCCGTCAGCGTCCCGCCCACCGCGGCGGCCCGGCATACGCCCCGGGTACGGAAGCGCAGAGCCACCATCAGGTCGAAGACCGCCGTGGCGAGCAGCGCGGAGCCGGAGCCGAACGCCGGGCCGTCCGCCGCCACGGCCCACAGCGGGAGCGGCAACTGCGCGAGAGCCACGGCGACAGGCAACGGCAGCCGCAGTCCCGGCCGGCCGCTGCCCGCGGGGCGCCGCAGCCACAGCCCGTACGCCGCCCAGAGCGCCGCCGACACCGCGCTCGCGACGGCCGCGTAGGCCGCACCGCCGGTGTCCGGCAGCGCCACGCGGCGCAGCGCGTAGGCGTCCAGCACCAGCAGGACCAGGCCCAGACAGCCCAGCACCTCCGCAGTCGCGACGAGAGCGCGGCGCAGCAGCAGCGCGGGCGCGACCATCGTCGCGAGGGTCAACGCGCCCAGTACGGCGGCCCGTCCACCGATGCCCAGATGCCCCCAGCTGACGACGGCGAAGGCGGTCACCGCGACCGCCAGCATGACGCCGCCGAGGGCCAGCAGCAGGTTCTGCACCGCTCGCGGCCCGGTCTCCCCGCACGTCCGGCCCCGCGGGCCGCCGCCCTCCGCGGACCGTGCCGGGGACCCGTCGATCGGCTGCGGTGTCATCTGCCAGAGCTGGATGAGCAGTTGGGCCCGGTGTGCGAGCAGCCGGGCGCGCTCCGCCTCGATCCCCGCGAGGGCGTGGTCGAGTTGGCGCACCTCCTCTTCCAGGCTCGTGCGCCGCCGGGCGTCCCCGGAGCCGGCCGGCGCGGACGGGCCGCCCTGCGGATCGTGCGCGTCAGAACGTGGCACGTTGTCCATGCAGGGGAGTGTGGTCGTGCGGCCGCGCGCCCTGCATGGGTACGCGTACTCAGTCCCGGTGAGTACGGCGTCGCGCCGAGTGCCCCAGGTCCCCGGCACAGCCACGCATTTCGCCGCCGCCGCGCCGCCGCCGCCGTACCGACGATCGCCCACGGGGCGCGGGAAAGTCGGAAGGGCCCGTCCGGGCGGCAGGTGCTCGAGAGATACGTACGGTCGATGAGGGGCTGTACTGCCCCTACGCACGGTCGGCGAGGTTCCGTACTGCCCCTACGGCCGGTTGTCACCGTCCGTGAGAGCGCGCGGGATCCGACGGCCGGGCCGCTGGGCGACGGTGACGGCCGGGGCTCGGGAAGGGCGGAGCCGGTGGGCCGTGGAGACGAGCGGCGGGGAGGCGTGCTGCGGGCCGCGTCCTGGGGGGAGATGTGCCGCGAGGACGTCCTGGGGAGGCATGCTGCCTTCTCCGCGCAGGCGGTGAAGGCGCGCGGAGCGCCGGTGCGGAGGGTCGCCGTGGCCTGCCGTCCGCTCTTCCGGCCGGCCATCCGCCGATGAGGTACGGGGCCGCCGCGGCCTGCGCCGGAGGCCCGCCGATGTCGTTTGAAGGAACTCTCCCGCGCACTGTATTGTTCAGGCCGTGCCACGGGGCCCAGCTCCACGGCGCGAGGGGCGATTAGCTCAGTGGGAGAGCGCTTCGTTCACACCGAAGAGGTCACTGGTTCGAACCCAGTATCGCCCACGAGACCGAGGCCGACGCGGGTCCGCACATAGCGCGGACCCGTGTCGGCCTCGTCATTTCTGCTCGGCTCCGCCTCGTGGGCGGGGGCTTCGCCACCCGCACCCCCGTGCGGTCCGTCGGGGTGGGCGTGCCG
Source organism: Streptomyces sp. 8N706 (assembly GCF_052245415.1). NCBI lineage: Bacteria > Bacillati > Actinomycetota > Actinomycetes > Kitasatosporales > Streptomycetaceae > Streptomyces > Streptomyces sp. 8N706. The sequence continues at coordinate 2,132 of NZ_JBQQBW010000129.1, forward strand.
GTTCGAGTCAGCACGTGCACGGTCCACCCTCTCCAGGCCGGGACGCCAACGGGCGCCCCGGCCTTCGGCGTCCAGTGCACCCGGCTTCCGGGAGGGCCGGCGCCGGACCCGACGCCACCTGCCCGTACACCGGCCCCGCGCAAGCCGGGGAGGTCACCCCTGCGCCGGGGCACCTGCTGCCGGGGAGCGGGGACGACCTCCCGCAGAGCCCGTACGGAGGCGCCCGTCGCTCTGCGATGCTCTCGCAGCCTTCGGCCGGGCGGGGGTGCCCCCGGCCAAGGCTGGGGGGAGCCACCGGACTCCGCGGGCTTCCCGGCAGGCCTTCCCCGTCGCGGTGCTACGCGGCGGTGGTCAGGGCCGGGCGCAGCGGCCACGCCGGGTCGACGGCCTCGGAGGAGCCGTTGTGTGCGAACCACGCCTGCAGGCCCCGTGCCTGAGCCGCGTGCCACACCGCCTGACGGGCGTGGATCTCGGCCGCGCTCAGCGACTCCAGGCGGGCCGCGAAACGGCGGCCCACCGCCCGTACGAGCTCCAGCGCCGCCGCCGCGTCCGCCGCGGCGTCATGCGCGCCGGTCAGCACCACGCCGTAGTGCTCACAGAGATCGGTGAGCGTCCGGCGACCTTTCCGGTACCGGTCCAGATGCTTGTCGAGCACGCGCGGATCGAGCACACACAGCGACGCGCCGCCCAGACAGGAGGCGAGCGACGATGCCCGGTGCCGCTTCAACTCCCGGTCCAGCAGCGTGAGATCGAACGGCGCGTTCATCACCACGAGGGGCGTCCCCGCCGCGGACTGCGTGACCAGCTCCCGCGCCACTTCCTCCATCACCGGCGCGGGCCACCGGCCGTGCCGCTGGAGGTGGTCATCGGTCAGCCCGTGTACGGCAGTCGCCGCCTCGGGTACGGGTATGCCCGGATTGACCAGCCATCGGGTGACCAGCGGCATGGCCCCGGGAGCGCTCTGCCGCACCACGGCGGCGGAGACTATCCGGTCCTGCTCGACATCCACTCCGGTGGTCTCGGTGTCGAATGCGGCGAGTGGCCCCTCGAACCAGCACGGCATGTCCATAACTCCTCGCGCGAGCCCGGCGGATGAGCACCGGAAGATGAGAAACGGTCCCCGCCCGACCTGGTGATACCCGGGCCGTTTGTCCTGTACGCCGAGCGGAGACAACACAGATGACGGGCCGTTGACAACTACGGCCCGCTGACGGGGCAACAGATCAGTAGGCCCGGAAGGCTCTTCGGACATGGCGCTCGCGCAGCCCGAACCGGGAGGGCTCCTGCCGGAGCGGACCGCACCGCGGCGCGGCGGGCTCGCCACCACCGCCTGCATGGAGACACTCCAGGTGGGCTATCTCCATGCGGTCGCGGCGGCGGCGGGATGCTCGCTCGCACAGCCCTTCCCGGACAACGGCATCGACTGGCACGTCAGCCACAGCGCTCCCGGCCACGCGGTCGACGACGAAGTGACGATCAAGGTGCAGCTCAAGTGCACGTACCAGACGGCCCCGCGCCCGGCCGCGCCGGCGTTCTCCTTCACCCTCGACAACGACCATCTGGTGAAGCTCGCCCGCACACCGGTCTCGGTGCACAAGATCCTGGTCGTGATGCTGGTGCCGCGGACCCCCGAGGACTGGCTGCGCGCCTCCCACGACCGCCTCGAACTGCGGCACTGCTGCTACTGGACCAACCTCGCCGGCCACGCCGTGACCGGGAGGCACAGGACCACCGTCCGGATCCCGACCACTCGGATCTTCGACGACCGAGCACTCTGCGAGATCATGACCAGGGTCGGGGTGGGAGGGAGACCATGAATGCACCGGCCTGACGAGCACGTCGTACCAGGGCTGCCAGGGTTCCCGGCGGTGGGCAGCCCGTTCGCCCCGTCGGCTGCGTCACCCCACCCGACGGACGCGGGAGGGACCTCCCCGTCCGCCGATGGACTCCGGCCCGCCCAGGTCGACCCCGTCGTCCTGAGCGCGCTGCTGGCCCGGCACGGCTGGCGGCGGCGCGGTGGTGCCGCCGGCCGGTACGCCCGCTGGACCCCGCCCGGCGGGGCCGCCGGCGGCACCAGCCTGCTCGTGCCCGAGAGCCGGTCCTTCCCCGACAGCGGGGACCTGATGGCCGAGGCCCTGATGGCGCTGGCCCGCAGCGCGGCCCCGTCCGCCCGCGACGTCCTCGTGGGTCTGGCCGTGCCCAGCGATGAGATCCGCTGGTGGCGCGATGTGCCGGGGGAGGCCCGTGGCGCGGCGTCCTGGTCCGCACAGGAGCGGCTGCGGGCGGGAGCGCGGGCCATGCTGCTGGCCGGCGCCCTCGCCGCGCGGAGCCGCGCCGGCTACCACGGCGCCCGCCACCGGGCGCAGGCCGAGGCCGCGCTCGAGCAGGTGCTCATCGGCGACGGGGCGGGCGGGGGCCGGCGGCTGACGGTGTTCGTGCCCGTCGAGGACGGCCGGGCGACCGTCACCACCCTGCTGCGCGCTCTGCAGGGGGCCCGGGACGCCACCGACTACCAGCGCGCCACCGGTGGCATGGAGGCCTTCGACGCCGCCGTGGAGCTCGGGGTGTGCCAGGAGCTGACCGAGTCGCTCGTGGCGCTGGTACGGGGTTCGGAGGGGATACGGGTGGCCCTGGAGTGGTCGCCCGCCGCCGGTGCCCCGGACGGCTTCGGACCCCGGCCCGAGCCGGTGGAGTTCTCGCCGGGCGACCTCCCGGCGTTACGGGACGCGGGCGCGCGGTATGTGCGCGACGAGCCGTCCGTGCCGGTGCGGATCACGGGCGCGGTGGTACGGATGCGCCGCTCGGCCCCGGGCGGCCCCGGAACCGTACGGCTGCGGGTGCTCGCCGGAGCGGATGTCGCACAGGTGCGGCTGATGCTGGAGGAGGACGCCTACCGGATCGCCGGTCAGGCGCACCTCGTCGGCGTGCCGATCAGGGTGAGCGGGCGGCTGGAGAGCCGGGGCGGCTTCCGCCGCCTGACCGGTGCGTCCCGCGTCGTGCCGGTCCAGGTCGAGGAGGCGGAACGGGACCGTCTGATGAAGTCGCTCCAGGAGAAACTCGGTTTCTTCGAGGAGGCCTGCGGCGACGACGCATAGCGGGGCCGACGGCGCCCGGGACCCGCGAGGTCCCCGGGACTCCCCACCGCCGTGCGGTCGGACTCCCCAGGCCAGGCTTCCCGGGTGGACGGCGCGACGGGATGCGCACCACGGGCGAACGCCGGTGCCGGTCAGCCGAGATCCGCCCGGTGGCGACGTGACCGGGCGCGGTCAGCCGCAACGCGCGCCGGACCTGCCGCCGGGCCCCCCAGGCCGAGGGCCGGGCGAGGGCCGGGCGAGGGCCTGCTCTGCCGGTCGGACCATGCAGCCGACTGGGACCCTTCCCGCGATAGCCGGGGAGGCGGTGCCGGGGCGGCGAGCGGGGTGAACCCTGGCAGACGCGGCCCTAGAAGATCTGTGACTTCCGGTGGCGGTAGAGATCGCGGAGCAGGGCGATTTCCGCGCCGTGGTGGATCACTTCGCGGTTGATGTGCAGGACGAGCGCGGCCAGGGGTTCGTCGGCGTACGGCCCTTCGGCCGGTCCGCAGGGCCGCGCCAGCCCTTCCTCGCCGAGACCGCGCACCCCCTCGGCCCACCCCGAATAGGCCTCGTCGAGCTGGGCGAGGGCCCGCTCGGCGGTGCCCGCGTACACAAAGCTCTGGTAGTCGGCCGGAGGGCCGCCGAAGTGGGCGGCGACGCGCGCGCCCAGCACCCCGACGATGAGGTGGCCGAGCCGCCAGGCGATGGTCGTCACCCGGGGCGGGTCGGGCTCGGGGACGGCGAAATCGATCGTGAAACCGCCCGCGCCCGCCGTGATCGGGGCCGTGCTCTCGCCCCGGGGGCGTACGCTCCAGCAGCCGGGCACCGGCTCCCAGAAGTACTCGTCGTCCGAGAGCCCGTCCAGGCGCGGGCGCAGCTGCTTGCGCCAGTGCCGGTCGAGCTGCTCGCCCAGCTGCTCGTTCCAGTCGATACCCATACCGGACACTATCGGCCACTGTCCGCCGTAACCGTACGGAATCGATGGAAAAGACTGCCCCCGGCGCCACGAGGCGCGGCACCGGGCGGGGCCGTGCGGCTGCCCGTAACCATTTCGCGGACGGCCCGCCCGGCTCGGTACGATTCATGCGCGCAGCGTCCGCTGTCGCACCCCATGAGTCAGGAGAGACCGGTGTCAGACGTCCGTGTGATCATCCAACGCGATTCCGAGCGGGAAGAGCGCGTGGTGACCACGGGCACGACGGCGGCGGAACTCCTCGGCGGGGACCGCGCCGTTGTCGCGGCGCGCGTGGGCGCCCAGCTCAAGGACCTGGCGTACGAAGTCGCCGAGGGCGACGAGGTCGAGGCCGTGCTGATCGACTCCCCGGACGGCCTCAACATCCTGCGCCACTCCACCGCGCACGTCATGGCACAGGCCGTGCAGGAGCTCTTCCCCGAGGCCAAGCTCGGCATCGGCCCGCCCATCAAGGACGGCTTCTACTACGACTTCGACGTCGAGACCCCCTTCCACCCGGACGATCTCAAGCGCATCGAGAAGAAGATGCAGGAGATCGTCAAGCGCGGACAGCGCTTCTCGCGGCGCGCGGTCTCCGACGACGCCGCCCGTGAGGAGCTGGTGGGGGAGCCGTACAAGCTGGAGCTCATCGGGCTCAAGGGCTCCGCGGCCGACGCCGCCGAGGGCGCGTCCGCCGAGGTCGGCGCCGGCGAGCTGACCATCTACGACAACCTGGATCCGAAGACCGGCGACCTGTGCTGGAAGGACCTCTGCCGTGGTCCGCACCTGCCGACCACCCGGGTCATCCCGGCCTTCAAGCTGATGCGCTCCGCCGCCGCCTACTGGCGCGGCAGCGAGAAGAACAAGCAGCTCCAGCGGATCTACGGCACCGCCTGGCCGACGAAGGACCAGCTCAAGGCACATCTGGACTTCCTCGCGGAGGCCGAGAAGCGCGACCACCGCAAGCTCGGATCCGAGCTGGACCTCTTCTCCATCCCGGAGGACATCGGTTCGGGCCTCGCGGTCTTCCACCCCAAGGGCGGCATCATCCGCCGGGTCATGGAGGACTACTCGCGCAAGCGGCACGAGGAGTCGGGCTACGAGTTCGTCTACACCCCGCACGCCACCAAGGGGAAGCTGTTCGAGAAGTCGGGCCACCTCGACTGGTACGCCGACGGCATGTACCCGCCCATGCAGCTCGACGAGGGCATCGACTACTACCTGAAGCCGATGAACTGCCCCATGCACAACCTGATCTTCGACGCGCGGGGACGCTCGTACCGTGAACTGCCGCTACGGCTCTTCGAGTTCGGCACCGTCTACCGCTACGAGAAGTCCGGTGTCGTGCACGGCCTCACCCGCGCCCGCGGCTTCACCCAGGACGACGCGCACATCTACTGCACCCGCGAGCAGATGGCGGACGAGCTCGACTCCCTCCTCACCTTCGTGCTGAACCTGCTGCGCGACTACGGCCTGGAGGACTTCTATCTGGAGCTGTCCACCAAGGACCCGGAGAAGTTCATCGGCTCGGACGAGAACTGGGAGCAGGCCACCGAGGCGCTGCGCGAGGCGGCCGAGAAGCAGGGCCTGGACCTGGTCATGGACCCGGGCGGCGCCGCCTTCTACGGGCCGAAGATCTCCGTCCAGGCGAAGGACGCGATCGGCCGCACCTGGCAGATGTCCACCATCCAGGTCGACTTCAACCTGCCGGACCGCTTCGACCTCGAGTACACCGCCGCTGACGGCTCCCGGCAGCGCCCGGTCATGATCCACCGTGCGCTGTTCGGCTCGATCGAGCGGTTCTTCGCCGTGCTGCTGGAGCACTACGCGGGCGCCTTCCCGGCCTGGCTCGCCCCGGTCCAGGCGGTGGGTATCCCGATCGGCGACGACCATGTGCCGTACCTCCGGGAAGTCGCCGCCAAGCTCAGGGCGAAGGGCATCCGGGTCGAGGTGGACTCCTCCTCGGACCGGATGCAGAAGAAGATCCGCAACGCCCAGAAGGCCAAGGTCCCGTACATGCTGATCGCGGGCGACGACGACGTCTCGAAGGGCGCGGTCTCCTTCCGCTACCGCAACGGCGAGCAGAAGAACGGGGTGCCGGTCGACGAGGCCGTCGCCGAAATCCTGGGGGCCGTCGAGGACCGGGTCCAGGTCTGATCAGCTGCCGCCGCCCCCGGGTTCCGGCCCGCTCCGGCCGGAACCCGGGGGCTTGTGTGCCTCTTCCGTGCGCACTCGGAACCTGTTCACCAGCCAGGACGAGAACACCCCGACCACCGCGCCGATCAGCCCGACACCGAGGGCCATCACCACGGCCGCGACGACCCGGCCGCGCACCGTCACCGGGACCACATCGCCGTACCCCGTGGTGGAGAGGGTCACACAGGCCCACCACACCGCGTCACCGAACGAGACGATCGATGCCCCCGGCGCGTGGCGCTCCGCCTGGTAGACGGCCAGGCTGCCGGTGTAGCCCAGCAGCAGCGTGGTCAGGGAGGCGAGCGCCATCACCTGGCCTTCCAGAGTCAGCCGCGGGTGAGGACGGCGCGCCTGAGCCGCCGCGTACACCTGGACCATCCGCAGCGGCCGCAACAGGGGCAGCAGGAGCACCAGCAGGTCCAGCCAGTGGCGTCGGACGAACTCCCGGCGGCGGCTGCTCAGCGCCAGCCGCACGGCATAGTCGACGGCGAAGGCCGCCCAGGTGCAGACCGTGACCGCCACCCAGAAGGTGCGCCCGCCCGGCGACAGACGCGGGAGCAGTACGAGCACCGTGTACGCCGTGAGGTACAGCAGGGAGGCCAGGAGCAGCGGCACCTGGCCGTACCGCTCCCACCGCTGCACCCTGCTGTTGTCGTCCATCGGCTCAGCATCGCGGCCGCGCCGCGGCAGCCGCCCCGGCGACACGCTCCGAACGGGCGAAGTCATATGCTGCACAGCATGACGAGTGAGCCGGAACAGCAGATCGGAGTGGGAACGCAGGACGCCTTCCAGCGGCTGTGGACACCCCACCGGATGGCTTACATCCAGGGAGAGAACAAGCCCACCGGGCCGGGAGCCGACGACGGCTGTCCGTTCTGCACCATCCCGGAGAAGTCCGACGAGGACGGGCTGGTCATCGCCCGCGGTGAGCGCGTCTACGCGGTGCTGAACCTCTACCCGTACAACGGCGGCCACCTCATGGTCGTCCCCTTCCGGCATGTCGCCGACTACACCGGCCTCGACGCCGCGGAGACGATGGAGCTCGCGGAGTTCACCAAGGCGGCCCTGGTCGCCCTGCGTACCGCCTCCGGGGCCCACGGCTTCAACATCGGGATGAACCAGGGAACGGTCGCGGGCGCCGGTATCGCCGCCCATCTGCACCAGCACGTGGTGCCGAGGTGGGGCGGCGACACCAACTTCATGCCGGTCGTCGGCCATACGAAGGTTCTTCCGCAGCTGCTCGCCGACACCCGCCGTATGCTCGCCGACGCCTGGCCTGCTCCGGGCACACCCGCGTAGATCCGGGCACCAGGCCCGCTACCCAAGGGCCCGGCCCCGGGCGCGGACCGCGGGCCAGGGGCCGGCCCCGGTAGCGGGCCGCGATCGGCAGCGCCTCGGGGACGGGGCCGTGGTTTCGTGGCCGGGGCGCACCAGGGTGCCCTGTCGGCAGTGCTGTCCGCGCGGAAGACCGCCAGCGTCTGCCTCCCGGCGTCGTCAGGAGCATCAGCGGGGCTTCGGGACTGTCCCACCCCCTTGCCGGGCCTCCCCGGCTCCCGGCCGTGGGGGCACCCGGCAGTAGGGGGAGTCCGGCCGTATTCGCCATTCGCCCGTATCCGGCGCACCGCTTCCGCAACCGCAGGCGCGGCGCCCGCATTCGACGATCACCGCAACCTGACGGTCGCATGGGGACCCTCCGGCCTGGGGCTTTCTCACCCGCTCGTACCCGCCCGGAGGGCCCTACGCGTTGTAGACGTCCGCCTGCCGGGGCTCCGCGCCCTGGACCGCGCCGCTGAGGAAGGACGAGCGGTTGCCGAAGTTCTCGGTGTCCACGCCGTTCTCCTCCAGCACACGGATCGCCGCCGCATGCACCACCCGCAGGACCGGTGTGGCCGCCCGGAGGGCGTCGTCCGCCATGAAGCGGTGCCGCCACGGCTGGTCCGCCCAGGCATGCCGCAGACCGAACGGCTCCGGCAGAGTCAGCTGCCCGCCGAGGAAGTCCAGCACCGAGGGGAACCAGGTCAGAGGAGCGCGCGCGGTGAGCCGTACGACCTCCTTGGGGTCCACCAGCGGCAGGTTCACCGTCCGGGTCTCCCAGAACTTCACGCTCTTGGAGACCTCCTTGGTCGGCGCCGCGGGCTTGGTGGTGAACAGCGGGTGCACCGGGCCCAGGGCGTGGCCGGTCACCTCGATCCGCAGCGTCTGGTGGAGCACGGTGACCGTGACCAGCAGGGTGATCACCAGCTGGCCGTCCCACAGGACGAACTGCACGCCCAGATAATGGCGGTTGCCGCTGCCGAACTGCTGCTCGTTGCAGATCCGCTGTATCTCCGCGCTCTTGATCTGGAAGTGGTCGGTGTCCGTGCCGCTCGGCCGGGCCACCTCCTTCGCACCCTCCCCGATCGGCGACACCACCCAGTGCGTCACCGAAGGAGTCGGGAACCCGCCGGTGTGCAGCGGCCCGCGCTCGAGCATCCGCAGCTGGTCGTGGATCGCGCGGATGACGTCCCAGCTGCGGAAGGGGTTGATGTCCTTGTCCGGGTCGCTCGAGACCAGCTCCTCCGCGAGGTGCCAGCTGCCCCAGCGGGTGCCCATGCCGAGTATTCCCTTGGGGCCGGCGTAGAAGACCAGATTGCTGCGCTGCTCGGCGGTGAGCATGGCCAGCCCCTGGCGCAGCCGCTCGGCGCTCGTCTCGTTCGGATTCTGCGGCACCGCCTCGGGGATCTTCGCCGCGATGCCGCCGCCCGACAGCAGCCCGTCCCAGCGGTCACGGAGATCCTTCGCCGTATGCTCGCAGATCCGCTTCGCCCACAGCCATCCGAGCACCGGGGCGACCATCACGACCCGCAGATAGAGCGCCGCCACGCCGGTCAGCGGAGGCTTGATCAGCAGCAGCACGGCCAGTCCACTCACCGCGACGAGTACGACCGTGCCCAGCGCGCCCGCCCCGCGGTTCTGCCCGCCCGCGAGCGTACGGCGCAACTGGAACGCGGCGAGCCAGATCAGCATCCCGGGCAGGAACAGCAGCCCGAAGACCGCCATCACCGCGGTCAGCCGGGTGTCGCGCTCCTTGCGGATGCGGTTGGCGGCCAGACAGTGCTCCACCACGGCCTGCGGCTCGGTGCCGAAGGACTGGATCAGTGGGTTCCGGGCACCGCCGAGCATCCGCACCTGCACGGCACGGGAGAACGCCTCACCGAGGTTCGGCTCGAACAGCGACAGTTTCGGCGCCTTGATCTCGGATTTGTGCCACTCGTTGTTCGCCTTCAGGACGTCCGCCACGGGACTGTCGCGGTACGCGGCGGAGGCGAGCGCGTTCGTCGCCGCCGTCTGCCCCGCCGCCCCGGAGAGCGGTACCTGCGCCCCGGGACTGAAGTCGAAAATGCCCTCTGCCACTACCGCCCCCAACGCCGTTCGGCATCCGCTGCTGCGGCTCTTCCCGGCCACAGCCTCCGGCACACCTTCTGAACTGCATCTCAGCGTATCCGCGGTGAGCCGCCCGCCGCACGGCAGTTGGGCGGGCGGCAGGGCAACTATGCGCCGGATCCGGCCTGTTCCCGGACTTTCGCGGCCAGCTGTGACGGCATCGGCTCGTGACGGGAGTACGCCCGGCTGAACCGTCCCGTGCCGTGGGACAGCGACCGCAGGTCCACCGCGTAACGGCCGATCTCGATCTCGGGGATCTCGGCGCGTACGAGCGTGCGTCCCGCCCCGGCCTGGTCGGTGCCGACCACCCGGCCCCGGCGCCCGGACAGATCACTCATGACCGGCCCGACGTACTCGTCCGCGACCAGCACCTGCACCTCGGCATACGGCTCCAGCAGATGGATATGGGCCTGCGCCGCCGCCTCGCGCAGCGCGAGCGCGCCCGCTGTCTGGAATGCGGCGTCGGAGGAGTCCACCGAGTGGGCTTTGCCGTCGAGCAGGGTGACCCGCACGTCCACCAGTTGGTAGCCGGCGGCGACGCCGCGGAGCGCCTGGGCCCGGACGCCCTTCTCCACCGACGGGATGAACTGCCGCGGCACGGCCCCGCCGACGACCTTGTCGACGAACTCGATACCGGAGCCCGCGGGCAGCGGTTCCACCTCGATCTCGCAGATCGCGAACTGTCCGTGCCCGCCGGACTGTTTGACATGGCGGCCGCGCCCGGAGGCCCGTTCGCCGAACGTCTCGCGCAGCGACACCCGGTGCGGTACGGCGTCGACCTGGACGCCGTACCGGCTGCGCAGCCGCTCCAGCGCCACATCCATATGCGCCTCGCCCAGACACCAGAGCACCACCTGGTGGGTGTCCGGGTTCTGTTCCAGCCGCATCGTCGGGTCCTCGGCGACCAGCCGGGCCAGCCCCTGGGAGAGCTTGTCCTCATCCGCCTTGCTGTGCGCCTCGATCGCCACCGGCAGCAGCGGGTCGGGCATCAGCCAGGGCTCCATGAGCAGCGGATCGTCCTTGGACGAGATGGTGTCGCCCGTTTCGGCCCGGCTCAGCTTGGCCACGGAGGCGAGGTCGCCCGCGATGGCCTCGGGGAGCACTCGCTGCTGCTTGCCGAACGGGGCGGATATCGCGCCGATCCGCTCGTCCACGTCGTGGTCCTCATGGCCGCGGTCCTCGAGCCCGTGCCCGGACACATGCACGGTCTCGTCGGGGCGCAGCGTGCCCGAGAACACCCGGACCAGGCTGATCCGGCCGACGTACGGGTCGGAAGCGGTCTTGACCACCTCCGCGGCCAGCGGCCCCTCGGGGTCGCACGCCAGGGCGGGCCGGGGACCGCCCGCCGGGGTGGTGACCGCGGGTGCCTCGCGCTCCAGCGGTGTGGGGAAACCACCGGTGATCAGCTCCAGCAACTCCACGGTCCCAATGCCCTGCCTGCTGCCCTCGGCGGCGGGTGCGGCGGCCAGCACCGGATGGAAGGAACCTCGGGCGACCGCCCGCTCCAGATCCTGGACCAGCGTCTTGATGTCGATGTCCTCGCCCGCCAGATAGCGGTCCATGAGGCTCTCGTCCTCGCTCTCGGCGATGATCCCCTCGATGAGCCGGTTACGGGCCTCCTCGATCAGCGGAAGGTGCTCGGGGTCGGGCGGCTGCTCGGTACGCTCCCCCGAGGAGTAGTCGAAGACCCGCTGGGTGAGCAGGCCGATCAGCCCGGCCACGGGCGCGTGCCCGTCCGGTGCCTCCTCGCCGTGCAGCGGGAGGTACAGCGGCAGGACCGCGTCCGGATCGTCGCCCCCGAAGACCCGGCCGCAGACCGCCGTCATCTCCTCGAAGTCGGCGCGGGCGGACTCCAGGTGGGTCACCACGATCGCGCGCGGCATCCCCACCGCGGCGCACTCCTCCCAGACCATGCGGGTCGAGCCGTCCACGCCGTCCGCCGCCGAGACGACGAAAAGGGCCGCGTCCGCTGCTCGCAGACCGGCCCTCAACTCCCCGACGAAGTCGGCGTATCCGGGAGTGTCCAGGAGATTGATCTTGACTCCGCCCCATTCCACAGGAACGAGGGAGAGCTGTACCGAGCGTTGCTGCCGGTGTTCGATCTCGTCGTAGTCGGAGAGTGTGCCGCCGTCCTCGACCCGGCCTGCCCGGTTCACCGCGCCCGCCGCGAGGGCGAGGGCTTCGACCAGGGTGGTTTTCCCGGATCCGCTGTGGCCGACCAGCACCACGTTCCGAAGGGAAGAGGGCCGGTCGGCCGTCGCCGCCCTGCCGGCGGCCCCGGGGTGGGTGTTCGTCCTGTCGCCCATGTGCGTCGCCTCCCGGTCTGCACGTGCTGCGTTCTTCGAGCTTTCCACCACCGTCACCATGCGTCCATACGTCGTAGGCGCGAGGGACGGCACGGGTGCACCCCGCGGCCCCGCAGCGGGGCTGGCTACGATGGGGCCGCCGGTGGCCACTGGGGCCGCGCGGCCCCCACCGACCCTCCGGGAAGGCCATGCTGAACAAGTACGCGCGTGCGTTTTTCACGCGTGTTCTCACACCGTTCGCCGCGCTGCTGCTGCGCCTGGGCATCAGCCCCGACGCAGTGACCGTCACCGGTACCGCCGGAGTGGTGGCGGGCGCCCTGGTCTTCTTCCCCCGGGGTGAGCTTTTCTGGGGCACCATTGTGATCACCCTGTTCGTCTTCTCGGACCTGGTGGACGGGAACATGGCCCGGCAATTGGGCAGGTCGAGCCGGTGGGGCGCCTTTCTGGACTCCACGCTCGACCGTGTCGCGGATGCCGCGATCTTCGGCGGGCTGGCGCTCTGGTACGCGGGCCGCGGTGACGACCTGCTGCTCTGCGCGGTCGCCATCTTCTGCCTGGCCAGCGGCCAGGTGGTCTCGTACACCAAGGCCCGGGGCGAGAGCATCGGACTGCCGGTGAACGTCAACGGGCTGGTGGAGCGCGCCGAGCGCCTGGTGGTGGCCCTGGTGGCGGCCGGTCTGTCGGGGCTGCACGCGTTCGGTGTGCCGCATATCGACGTGCTGCTGCCGATCGCTCTGTGGATCGTGGCGGTGGGCAGTCTGGTCACGCTCGGACAGCGTATGGTCACCGTACGGCGGGAGGCGGCGGAGGCCGATGGCACGGCCGCCGCACAGGGGAGCGAGGCGACATGAGGCACCGCATCACCGACGCGCTGTACGGGCTCGGCTGGGGCACGGTCAAGCATCTGCCCGAGCCGGTGGCCGTGGCCCTGGGGCAGCGGATCGCCGACACCGCCTGGAAGCGGCGCGGCAAGGGTGTGCTGCGGCTGGAGTCCAACCTCGCGCGCGTGGTGCCGGACGCGACCCCGCAGCGCCTGGCGGAGCTCTCCCGCGCGGGCATGCGTTCGTATATGCGCTACTGGATGGAGTCCTTCCGGCTGCCGGCCTGGAGCGAGGAGCGGATCAGGACCGGGCTCGAAGTCAAGGACGTGGATCTGCTGGAGGAGGGCCTGGCGAAGGGCCGAGGCGTGATACTCGCGCTGCCGCACCTGGCGAACTGGGACCTCGCGGGTGCCTGGGTCACCACCGTGCTCGGGGTGCCCTTCACCACCGTCGCCCAGCGGCTCAAGCCGGAGTCCCTCTACGACCGGTTCGTCGCCTACCGCGAGGGCCTGGGCATGGAGGTGCTGCCGCACACCGGCGGCAGCGCGTTCGGCACCCTCGCCCGGCGGCTCCGCGCCGGCGGGCTGGTGTGCCTGGTCGCCGACCGGGACCTGTCCGCCTCCGGCGTCGAGGTGTCCTTCTTCGGGGACGCGGCGCGGATGCCGGCGGGCCCGGCGATACTCGCCCAGCAGACAGGGGCGCTGCTGCTGCCCGTCACCCTCTGGTACGACGGGTCGTCGGTCATGCGGGGCCGGGTCCACCCCCCGGTCGAGGTTCCGCGGGCGGGCCACCGTGCGGAGAAGACCGCGGTGATGACGCAGGCGCTGGCCGATGTGTTCGCCTCGGGGATCGCCGAGCATCCGGAGGACTGGCACATGCTGCAACGGCTGTGGATCAAGGACCTCGAGACCGGGGCGGCCGGGCCCGACGGCCCCGCCGGTCCCGGCCAGGGCTCGGGAACGGGGACACCGTGAGGATCGGGATCGTCTGCCCGTACTCCTGGGATGTGCCGGGCGGTGTCCAGTTCCATATCCGCGATCTGGCCGAGTGTCTGATCCGGCTCGGGCACGAGGTGTCCGTGCTGGCCCCGGCGGACGACGAGACGCCGCTGCCGCCGTACGTCGTCTCGGCGGGCCGCGCCGTACCCGTGCCGTACAACGGCTCCGTGGCCCGGCTGAACTTCGGATTCCTCTCCGCCGCACGGGTGCGCCGCTGGCTGCACGACGGCGACTTCGAGGTGCTGCACATCCACGAGCCCACGTCACCGTCGCTCGGACTGCTCTCCTGCTGGGCGGCGCAGGGGCCGATCGTGGCGACCTTCCACACCTCCAATCCGCGCTCCCGGGCGATGATCGCCGCGTATCCGATCCTGCAGCCCGCGCTGGAGAAGATCAGCGCGCGGATCGCGGTGAGCGAGTACGCCCGGCGGACGCTGGTCGAGCATCTGGGCGGCGACGCGGTCGTGATCCCCAACGGCGTCGATGTGGACTTCTTCGCCGACGCCGAGCCCAAGGCGGAGTGGCAGGGGGACACGATCGGCTTCATCGGCAGGATCGACGAGCAACGTAAGGGACTTCCGGTGCTGATGAAAGCGCTCCCCGGAATTCTCCAGGACCGCCCCGGCACCCGGCTGCTGGTCGCCGGCCGCGGCGACGAGAAGGAGGCCGTCTCCGGACTGCCCGCCGAAGTGCGGGAGCGCGTCGAGTTCCTCGGCATGGTCAGCGACGAGGACAAGGCGCGGCTGCTGCGCAGCGTGGATCTGTACGTGGCGCCGAACACCGGCGGCGAGAGCTTCGGGATCATCCTCGTGGAGGCGATGTCGGCGGGCGCGGCGGTGCTCGCCAGCGATCTGGACGCCTTCGCGCAGGTGCTCGACGGGGGAGAGGCCGGGGAATTGTTCGCCAACGAGGACGCCGACGCGCTCGCCCGGACCGCGGTACGGCTGCTGGGCGCCCCGGAGCGGCTGGCCGAGCTGCGCGAGCGGGGCAGCCGGCATGTGCGGCGCTTCGACTGGTCGACGGTCGGGGCGGACATCCTGGCGGTCTACGAGACGGTGACCGACGGCGCCGCGTCCGTGGCCGCCGACGACCGCACCACGAGCCTGCGCGCCCGTCTGGGCCTCGTCCGCGGCTGATCCCGGGCCCCGCGCCGGGGCCACCGGCCCACGGGGCCCGTGCCGCCACTGGGCCACCGGAACGCGGGCCCGTGCCGCCCCCCGGCGCGCTCGTCCGGTGTGGTGGGCGGGCTCGTCCGCGGCGGGCGGGCCTGACGCACGCGGGCCCGTACGAACGGCGGCGGGCCCGTACGAGCGGGGTGACGGCTCCACGGCGTGACGGCGCGGCCGTGCCGGGCGCCCGGCGGCTGTCCGGCCCGCACGCGCCCGTACGAAACGGGGACGGCCCGGGTGGCCGGTACTGTGACCCGCCGTGAGCACATTGATCTGGATCGCAGCGGTTGCAACGGTCGCCGCGGCCGCGAGATGCGCCGGCAGAGGAGCCCGGCCGGCACCTCGCATGGCGCGGTAAAGAACAAAACACCCAGCGCGGTGAGGACGC